>NZ_JAUBQU010000221.1:0-4652 GCF_036701435.1 Microcoleus sp. Pol12A5 | reverse complement strand
TTTCGCTGCTGATGCGACCATTCCAACCAATCTTGCAAATATCTACTTACTGATTCTTGATTTTGTAAATAATACAAAATAGTCGTATAAACTTCTGCCAAAGTTAGAGTTGGATAGAGTTGCTGAATTTCTTCAGGGGTGCGTTCCCGATAAAGATACTCATACAGTACCGTCTCAATCCCGATGCGATGTCCTTTAATGCGAATATCATCCGGTGCTAAGAAATCAAAATACTCATTCAGTCCCATATCTAAAATCCCTCTTTTAGCTATCTACTATTCTACTATTCGGTTTAATCGGAAACAATAATGCGATCGATTTCTTCCCGGTGGCGATCGTATTTTTTTATTTAATGACGAGAAATACCCAGAGAAAGCGGGTTTCTCCGTTCTGCGTGTGATACCTGCTTACTTAAACTTTAGCTAATCTAAATATAAACACATAATCAACCTCAACCTGATGTTTTTTACCAACTGATGACAAATGGTGATACGCTTGGGATAGGAAGTTATTTGTCTATGAACCAAATTAAACGTGTTGCCATAGTGGGAGGAACCCACGGAAACGAACTCACAGGAATTTACCTCGTGAAGAAATTCGATCGCGCGCCAGAGTTAATTGAGCGATCGACTTTTGAAACAATCGTCCTGCTAGCCAATCCCAAAGCTTGCGAAATCGGGACACGCTACATCGATATCGACCTCAACCGCTGCTTTAGAAAGCAAGATTTAGAAAATCCCCATCTCTCCAGCTATGAAGCGCAGCGGGCGAAAGAAATCTACCGCCTTTTTAGCTCAAAAAATACTCATCTGCCAAACTTAATTATCGATTTGCACAGCACCACGTCCAACATGGGGTTAACTTTTATTCTCGCCAGCCATCATCCATTTAACCTGCAACTAGCAGCTTATTTAACCTCTGTGTATCCCCACCTCAAGGTACTCGCTTCTACAACCAAGAATCATGATAGTCCTTTGCTGCGATCGCTTTCCGAATTAGGCGGTACGCTGGAAGTTGGTGCAGTGCCACAAGGCGTCTTGGATGCGTCTTTATTTCAGCAAACTGAGCAAGTTGTCTGCCGAATTTTAGACTGCGTAGAAGCCTACAATCAAGGCACAATGCCTGCTGCAAAAAATCCCCTGACTATTTATCATACCATTGGGGCGATCGACTATCCCAGAAACGAGAACAGAGAAATTCAGGCAATGATTCATCCTCATCTGCAATTCAGAGATTATCAAGCCCTGAATCCCGGCGATCCGATGTTTTTGACCTTGGATGGTGAGTCGGTATTGTATGAAGGTAAATCAACCATATATCCAATTTTTATTAACGAGGCTGCTTACTACGAAAAAGGAATTGCCATGTGTTTTACCCAAAAGCAAATAGTTGTTAGTTATTAGTCATCAGTCATTAGTTATTTCTTGAGAGGGTTCTGGTGACAAAAACTCTTCTTCAGAAGGCGCACTAACAGAACGAAATTGCTTCCATACTTCCAAACTGAGAATACAGGCAATCAGCCACACCAAACCCGCCGTATAACCGGCAATAACATCGGTAGGCCAGTGAACTCCTAGGTAAAGCCGGCTCAAACCAATAGCAGCAATTAATACAACTGTCAAGCTGTAAATCCACCAGCGTTGCCTGGGAAAGCGCGAACCCAAGAAATATCCTAACAAACCGTAAATAACCATTGAAATCATCGCGTGTCCGCTAGGAAAACTGTAAAAGCGAACGTCAACAACGCGCTCCCAAAGTTGAGGTCTAGCGCGCGCAAAAAGTTTTTTTAACAGTAGATTTAAACCTACCGCCCCTGCGCCAGTAACTGCAATAGTTGTGGCTTCAGAGTTATGTTTGCGGATCCACAATATAATACCCAAACTCACGCTCAGGGCTAGCAGCAAATTTGGCTCTCCCAAAAATGTAAAGGCGAGCATGATGCGATCGCGCAGCGGAGTGTGAAGGCTCCTAAGATATAGTAAAATAGATTTATCGAAAGCGTAGGTTTCCTTTTCCAAAACCTCTTCGGCAATAGTGGCAAATCCCCACATCGCCAAAGCAGCAACACCAAGCCCTGCCAGCCGAATTATCGAAATGAGCGATCGAATTTTAGAGCGCATTTTTTAAGTAATTTCAACTTTTAAAAGTTTCAACTGAAAATAATACAACAACTATCGGAAACGAAAACACCTTACCGATCGTCAAGATTCTTGAGCCACTTTATTCTGAATCATTAATTGATTTTTCACTACCCACCTCAGCTTTTACATCCCACCGGCGAATGACTATACTATCAAAAAAATACATTTCTGCAATTTTGTTGACCTGTGGGTTGACAAGTCTTGCTAGTTGTGATAATAACAGCGGAGTAAGTGCCCCGATCGCCGAAGCCCACACGATCGCCCAGCGTCTCGTTTCGACCGCAGTCGCGCAAAAGCCGAACAACCCGCAATTCGGTCAGCCGATCGACTGTACCCTAGGCAAAGACTGTTTTGTGTTGCTGTATTTCGATCGAGAACCCGGCCCCACCGCCGTAGATTTTGGCTGCGGGCGCCAAACCTACGACGGCCACGACGGCACAGACTTTGCCATTCCCGACGCCAAAGCAATGGCAAAAGGAGTTCCAGTGATTGCCTCCGCTGCAGGCAAAGTTTTGCGAGCACGAGATGGTGTGGTCGATCGGCGTTTACAAAACGAGACAGAAAAAGCCAACATCGCAGGCACAGAATGCGGCAACGGCATGGTAATCGACCACGGCGGTGGTTGGGAAGCCCAATACTGCCACCTCCGCAAAGGCAGCGTTGCCGTCAAACCGGGAACCCAGGTACAAAAAGGCACTGTTTTGGGCATGGTGGGAAACTCTGGGATGGCATCTTTCCCCCACGTACACGTAACTTATCGCTATCAAGGCAAACCCGTAGATCCGTTTGTCGGGCCTGACGCGAAGGTAGGCTGCAACATCGCCCGCAATCCAATTTGGGACAAGCCTCTAGACTATATTTCCACAGGTTTAATTCGGGCCGGTTTTGCCAATAAGCCACCCGATATCAACGCTGTCTGGGAAGGACAATTTTCCGAGACTCAACTCCCTGCAAACAGTCCAGCTTTGTTGTTTTGGGTGCAAAGTTACGGAGTGCTCAAGGGCGATCGCGAACAATACAAATTATTTGCACCCAACGGCACAACCATCGCTGACCAAACCAATGAAATTAAAGCCCCCAGCCGCACTTGGTTGGGTTATGTCGGCAAAAGAAACAGTACAAATTCTCCTCTGACTCCCGGAGTTTGGCGCGCCGAATATCGGTTGACGCGGGGCGATCGAGTTTTGACAGAAGTCAAGCGAGAAGTAGAGTTGCGTTAGTCCGTTGACTGTTGACTGTTAACTGTTGACTGTTGGCAGTAGGGAAAAGTAAAAAATATTAAAAATAGGACACTCTTCCGAAGATTATTTCAGCAGCCAGCCAAATAATTCTCCGACACTCAACCGCAGTTGGCTAGCGAAGGACGGCACAGGTAGCAGCAGTTCGGGTTCATCAAATACTGCTGTCTGTTGCTGGGGAACGTAAACAAAAACGCATTGTTCGTCGGGATCGATCAGCCAGCCCATTTGAGTTTCATGATTTAAGCAGTGCAGAATATTTTTAGTAACTTTAGTTTGACTTTGGTCAGGGGACAAAATCTCAATTGTCCAATCAGGAGCTATGGGAAAGACATTAGCAATTTCGCCGTTCTCATCGGCGGGAATTCGGTTCCAGACAAATACTGAAATATCAGGCACTGTTGACCTTCCGCCAAAGGTACAGCGGAGTTCGGGAAATGCTCGTGCAACCTTTTGGGCTTTTAATATAGCGTTAATGACAATAATTAGTTCACATTGAATCGCACTGTGTTTCCCTTGTGGCATTGGCTTCTGAATAATTTGATTATCAATGTATTCGCTGGCAGGTTTAGTTTCGGGTAGTTGGAGAAACTCTTCTAAAGTTAAGGATTTTAATCTTGTTTGTACCATTTTAAGTTCAGCTCTAATGAAGTAGATCTTTTAGCCGCAGTCTAGTCTACGGCAAATTGTTCCAAGCTTGAGCCACAATGTCGCTCAGCCATAGCCTCTGAGCAAAATCGAGCAGATTGTCGTCCGCGAGTACCTCAGCCTTCAATTCATCCAAAGACTGAGATCGCGATCGAGCTATTTGAATCACACCCGCGATCGCCGACGCCACCAATTCTTCATTCAGCGGCTGCTGTCGTAAAGCAATCATTTCTTGAGGATTCGTAGGAATGGGATAATTCATAGAAGTGCATACCGAAAGGAGTAGATATTCAGCCACTGCGGGCCAACCGAGAGCAAGAGCGATCGAAAACCTAAAAATCTGAGAACATTGTAAACTTATTTAAAACTCAATAAGTATTCGGGAGTATAGCCTACTTTGCTCCCTTGTCAACTCCCCCATCTTTATTAATTTATTCAGAATTGAGAGCCTAATCATGCAAGAAATTCTTTATCTAGAAGTCCCGACACCGGATACAGCAGCCGTCTGCACTTGGTTGCAGCACGAATTCGATCCCGGAATCGGAGAAAAAATTATTACTGCTGACGGCTTTCGACTGCTTTCACCAGCCACAACAGCCGAGGTTCTCAAGTCTGGAACTCAAAA
>NZ_JAUBQU010000220.1:0-4694 GCF_036701435.1 Microcoleus sp. Pol12A5 | reverse complement strand
GGTGGCAGTCCAAGCGCCCTTCTGGTAAGGTTTGCCTTCTTTCCGAGCGCGGTAGAGAGTTGTGGTGGATACCTCCAGCAGTTGTGCGGATCTATGGGTTGTGCAGGATTGCTCAATTACTGTTGGTTGGGATGGGAGTTTTACCCTTCTCTTTTTGTTAAGGGAGTCGATGGGAGTAGGTGGCTCGTCTGGGAAAAGGCTGAGTTGGAAAGCTGTCATAAGCTGAACCTTTGAGTGTTAATAATTCAAGCCTATTGGAGTCAACTGGATTTCTCCAGAGCAAAACGGTTCAGAAAAAAGTGAACTGATCTGAACTGGTCAAGAAACTTGATGCTGACTATGCTAGGGATAGTTTTGATTGAGATTTTGCGCCTGTGCTGTTGTCCCGCCGTGGACTCAAGTCCACGGCTAATAGCGAAAGTCCACTTAAGTGGACTGAAGAGCGCTTTTTTGGGTCAGCATTTAGTCCTCTTTTAGAGGACTTTCGCTATGAGCCAGGGGTTTAAACCCCTGGCGGGCTATGCAACTGATGCAAAATTCTCAATTTCATCCACTCTAGTTGTTAGGAATGAGTCAAACTATGGCATCTCGCAGTGTTCGGATTGATGGCGCAGGTTTGGATAAAGTTCGTCAACGGATGGCTGAACTGGAGAAGCCACGAAATCCAGACAAACGGGGCTGGTCTCAAGAAAATCTTGAAGAACAAGCTCATGTGAGTCTCAGTACCATAAAACGCTTTCTTGAAGGTACGCCACGCGATCGCAGTAAAGTCATCTTAATTCTTAAAGCATTAGGATTTGAACCCATAAAATTTATTGCCGAACATGACTCAAACTTGCAGAATTCCGAGCTATATCCACAGCCAAACATTGCCATTGATTGGCAGCGAGTTTGCCAAGAAATGTTAAAGGAACAGCAAGAGGAGCAACGCTTTAGACGGAGAGCGACAGAAAGGGGATTTGAAGTTAAGGTTTTTGTACCACTAGGATTAATCGAACGGAAACAGCAGCAGCGTCGCAGTGGTAATGTGCCTATGGAACAGGTGCATCAATTAGAACAGGAAGTCGTTACCCGAATTTACGAGCATGATGAATTCATGACTGACGTTATTGGACAAAAACCTACTGGAAAAAATAAACATATTGCTATTGTCGGCGAGCCAGGAGCAGGAAAGACAACGCTGTTAGATAAAATCGCCACTCACATTCAGGAGAATGATCGAGACTTGCCGATTTGCATTGCGCTGGCAAGTTTGCAAAGAAAGACACTGAAAGAATACATTATTCAGGAATGGTTGCCAGAAGCAATTTCTCTGGTTTATCCCGATATTGACGTAGAGACGTTTCATGAAACATCTCTACAAAAACGCTTGCGTCAGGGTGGAATTTGGCTGTTACTCGATGGTGTCGATGAAATGGCTGTAGGGGCGAATAGTTGTTTGTCCTTAGAGGAAATCAGAAACCAGCTTACTGATTGGTTGGGTAATGTGCGGGTTGTTTTGACCTGTCGAACCAATGTTTGGGATGCCCGTGTCAACAATCCCCTCACCGGTTTTGATACTTACAAAACTCAGGAGTTTAAACAAGAGCAAGTAGATGATTTTATTCAGCAGTGGTTTGCTGAAGCGAAAAATATTCAACGGGGACAGGAGTTACAGAGAAAGCTGCAAGAACCGCAAAAAGAACGCATCCGCCAACTCGTAAAAAATCCGCTTCGCTTATCTCTACTGTGTCAAATATCCAGCAAAAATAAGCAAGTCGAATTACCAGAAACCAAAGCCGAACTATATCAACACTTTGTCGGCGATTTCTATGAGTGGAAACCAGCACAATCGGGTATTGATTGGGCGACTGAACCAGGTTTGCAAAAAGAATTACATCAAGCCCTCGGTCGTTTGTCTATAGCAGGATTGGATAGTGATACTCGATTTCGCTTGTCGCTGAGTTTAATTCATCAAAAAATGGGCGACAAACTTTTTAAATTAGCCAGGGATCTCGGTTGGCTGAACTTGGTAGATTGGGAAGCTACAAAACAGGAACCTGTTTACGCTTTCTTTCATCCCACATTCCAGGAATATTTTGCATCTTTAGTAATTGATAATTATCAAGTTTTCATGGAGCGTTATCGAATTTTTGAACCCCAATGGCTAGAACCCGCTATATTATGGTTAGAAAACTCCCAGATTTCAGCATTGCTAAAGAAAGAATTGAGCGACACAATAACCAATTTTAAAGAAGATAAATGGAAAAATATGTATCGGCTTAAGCTACTACCATTAAATATAGTTTACTGGTGTCAATCTGGCGAAATAGAATTTATTGCTGCACAGGTGGATTTCGTTTGCTTGGATGATAATTTACAAATAAAAGTATACAAATTAAGGTTTCCTGGTTATGAGGAATTCATCATAGAATCGTTAAAATATTACGCTCCCAAAGAAGCCTGCGATCTTATAAGTGAATTCATCAATAATAATACTGATTTAGAACTCTACGAACTATCTAAACTTTTGGAAGTTTTATTTAAAATCAACCCGGAGCATGAATGCTTAAAAGTATTAATCCCTAAATTATTAAAACAGGATAATGAGGGACGTGCCATAGAAGTGGCAAAAATAGCTTTAAAAAATGATAATTTTAAGCAAATTGCCGTGGACTTTTTAGTTAATGCTTTATTGAGCGAAGATGAGCAATACGACAGACAAAGTTTTGATATCGTTAATATTTTAATTGCTTCTAAGATTTTGGACAAAGTGGTTATTAGTAAGTTAACATCATTTTTAAATAGTCAAGATTCTATGATTCAATCGCTAGCTATTTCACGTTTAGACGAACTAAGCATAAATCATAACGCTTTAGTCAACAATCAAGAATTATTGGATGCTTTGATTGATTTCATCAGGCAAAATCGAGACAATTACATCAGTATTACTCCTGCTGTCAGTATAATCAAGAGACTTGATATTGATATTTCAAAAGTCAACAAAGCAATCCTTGATGTATTATATAATTAATTCACAAGATCAAATAATCATTATGTCTTTGGTTGAATATTTGGAAACACAAGGTTTTATTGTAAAAATTATTAATAGGTTAATCCAATTAATTGCGAATGAAAAAGACATACATGAATCTATAGTTTATGCTCAAATGTTAGTAATGGCAAGCTCAAACTATCCAAAAATTTTCGAGAACCCGTCAATCATTAAAAAAATTATTTTGTTGATAGAATCAAAAAAAGAGTTTTACTATTTTTTAATACAAATTTTTTCTCAAACTACAACAATGTATGAGCGTTTTAAAATAGTAGGCTACCAGAGTAGCAAAGATAAGATATTCATTGATTTTCTAAGTTTAGTTATAGAAAACTATATAAATAACAATACAACCGATGATTTAAATTCAACCGAGGATTTAAATTCAACCACAAGTAACGATACAGAAAATAATAGAGAAGATTATTTCATGGAAAAACAATATGTTGAATTTGTTTCACTAATTAGCGAGCCCGAAAAATTAAACCTTACAAGTTTGATGCAAAATAGTTTTACTATTAAATTATTATCTCATAGCCAAGAAATTGCAATCGCCAAAATCAAACAAACTAATTTTGAAGTTATTGATAAATTAATTGAAATTATTCAAATAAATAAAGATCATACATTACGCTTTATTTGTATTGAAATTTTGATTAAAATTGAAACATTATCAAAACAACCGATTATTGATAAATTAGTAAACTTAACTGTCAATTTGAAAGACAGTCAAATTCAATGGTTTCTTGCCGCCGAATTAAAACAAATTACTCACAAACCACAACTGCAAAGGCTAGTTTTTGGTTTAAAGGATTATGTAGAAGAGGCAGTTGCTCAGTCAGACCATAATTTATATATAATTGCTCATTCAGTGCTGTGGCATTGTGCTAATCACTTGAGTTATACGGAATTTTCTGACGCTTGTTGTGTTCAACCATCCTTTACTGACTTAGAGGCATTTGAAAACATCTCTATTGCTAACTCTTCTACTCCTCAACTCCTCCTCAAAAAAGTTGAGCAATCTTCAGTTCTTCAGTCGGCGGTTTCCCATAATGAAGAACTCGATCGAGCAGTACAACTGATTTGTATTGATGGTAGCGAATTTAACCCTCTAGATAATCCTGCCACTGATATCTACATTCAAATGGTAGAGCAAGGTTGTCCAGAACGACAAGAAGGAACACCCACAACTATGCCACTGCTCAAAGCCTATTGGCGACTGAATTTGAGAAACCTAGAAAAACGAGTTGCGTTGGTGTTCTACAATTCTAAAATCGATCGCGAATTCAGCGAACCTTTTCTAACTGCACTGAGTGCTTTTGGAGGCACGATCGCAATCATCACCGATCGACCATGCGACAATGTAAAACGCATTTCTCCTAACCATCCGAATCTCATCGATGCAGTTTTGAAATGGCTGAATCGCTCGATTTTGGAGGCTTGAATTTTGATTTTGGCACAAGGCGATCGCTTTTTCACCAACTCAGGCCCGATCGCACTCACTCCCCCAAATCCAACTCGATCGAAACATTTCTTTATCTTTCTCTGAATTAAGAGAATCGTCGGCTAAAACAGAGTAGGATAATTTCCGCTACGATCGAGAGTAGATAGGCTAGCACCAGATAAAATAAAGTAAAAATTCCATCCGCACTACCCGTTG
>NZ_JAUBQU010000061.1:0-38763 GCF_036701435.1 Microcoleus sp. Pol12A5 | reverse complement strand
CAATCACCAAATCCGATTAGCAATTCTGAAGGCTCAACCGCCTCTATTTTCTCCATCCTTTACATAAAAGCACTACCCGGTTAGGTATAGATAAAATTAGTTTTGTTAATAAAAGACAAAGAAAATTTTACTACCGGAATAGTATCCCACCAATCCAACGGTGGTTTGGGTAAATATTCGGGTATTTTGAACTGCGAACAACCAAGGGTATAGTATAAGAAATTAATAAAAAATTAAAATTGTTAAATAGTTGTGGATTTGGCTTTAGAAATTTTAACTATTTTGAAATTAGATCTGTGATTAGCGGGCATTTTCCTAAAATAAACTTTTAGCATAGTAGGTACGAAAGAGCCAAAATAAAAAATTTTGGGAATCCCAGTACTACAAACTTTCTACTTACAACTTTCTACTTATGGAATTGGTCAAGACTGAAGTATAGACGATTTATGGGAGGAAAGGTACTCTTCGGCACATATTAGCCGTATCATCTGTTGTTTAGTTCACCCTACTTCATGCAGTTTCACCTAAGTTCGGCTAACTCCAGCCAACTCGCAGTAATTGAGCAGCCTGCACGTTACTCATTGCGACTTCCCAAATGCCTTTTTCACAATAGCTGTAAAAGTTAGGAACAGGCAGAAACAATGAAAGCTACTGGTAAGGTGTATACAATTGATTTGGCTGGGCATCAGTATCAAAGCCCTCGCTACTTGCAAAGTCGGGCTAGGATTAACTCGCTCATCGACCATTATATGTCATTGGAAGTTTTGAGCGATCGACTTTCCGATCTGCCCCAGCAATTTTCCACCCCGCATCCCCGCCCTTGGGAACCCATAGATTGGCAAGGAATCAATCGCGACCAAATTATTGGTGTCAAGCCAGAAATCTTTTTACAAATTTTGGCAAGTGCGGCAGAAATTGAAGCTCCCATCCGGAGCTACGGTAGAGAAAGTTGGTGCTACTTACAGCATATTTATCCGCAAATGGCGCGGTTTATGGGAGGAATTTTTGATGACAACGGCAACATTCTAGAGATAGGTGTCTGGGAAAAAGAAGAACGCCAACATTGCCCGACATTTAGGAAAATTTACCAACAACTTACAGGGGAGAAACTGCAAGTAAAACCGAACTCTGTGAATGGCTGTCAATCCACAGGTGACGCTTGGCAAGATACCTACAAACACGTGATTAGCCGCCTGAGTACCGAGTGGGGAGCTACTTCTGTTTATTTATGGTTGATGGTACACTCAACTGGGGCGTTGCAACAGGCAATTTCCCAGCCTTTACAGGATGAGATAAATCATTTGGCTAAGTTTTGGGGTTTCAGCCGCTGGGCATTCTCCCAGAGTTATTTCAATCAACTGAAAGGCTCTACCAAAAACCTGATTGCTTTGCTGAAACACCATCAGATTGAACGCACGCACGGCAATGATGTGTTTAATACTTCACTCAGTCTTAAACAGCTTTCTTTGGTGTTAGAATTGACTTTTACATTCACGCGAGTAATGGTGCGGCTGCGGCGCTGGAACCGCGAGCTCAGTCGCAGTTATCTCAGACATTTGTTTGGTACAGCACCGATGGTTGATGCACCGCGCCGTGTCGCTTAAATCTGAGATATTGCGCGAGTTTAATGAACAGGCAAGATGCCCGCTCGACTCATAGTTTAAATTGTGCGGTTAAGGTTCGCCCTAAGCACCCAGCTATGTTAAAGTTCTGACATATCTACTCGTTTTAATCTTGAAGAATACAGCGTATGAATCAAAGTTTAATGAATATGTAACGATCGCACTTCAGAGACAATTGAAATTAAAAGGTACTATAAATCATGCAAATTACGATCGACCTTCCCGACAATCTCCCCCTGACTGAAGCCGATGTGCGACTCGAACTCGCGATCGTACTTTATCAACAGCACAGCCGCGACTGAAATATTGAAGTGCGATGGGCGTCATTTTCAAGTTTTATGGTTTAGCTTCTGGTTCCCACTTACAGATAGACTCTGGCTTGAGAGGACAAGTCTTGGGTGCGATCGGATTTCCACTGAGATGGAGTTCTCTGAGGTTAGTCAAGGATTCCAACGGTTTGATGTCGCTGATTTGATTGTCGCTGAGGGAGAGCAATCTCAGGTTAGTCAAGGATGCTAGCGGTTTGATGTCGATGATTTGATTGTCGCTAAGGGTGAGCCAGTCAAGGGTAGTCAAGGATGCTAGCGGTTTGATGTCGTTGATTTGATTGTCGCCAAGGGTGAGCAAAGTCAGGTTAGTCAAGGATGCTAGCGGTTTGATCTCAGTAATTTGATTGTTGGCCAGGGCGATCATAGTCAAGTTAGTCAAGGATGCTAGCGGTTTGATGTCGTTGATTTGATTGTTGGCGAGCCCGATCACAGTCAGGTTAGTCAAGGATGCTAGCGGTTTGATGTCACTGATTTGATTGTTGGCGAAGCCGATCACAGTCAGGTTAGTCAAGGATTCTAGCGGTTTGATGTCGCTGATTTGATTGTTGTCGAGCAAGAGGAAAGTCAGTTTAGTCAAGGATGCTAGGGGTTTGATGTCGCTGATTTGATTGCTCAGGAGGATGAGCCGAGTCAGGTTAGTCAAGGATTCTAGCGGTTTGATGTCGCTGATTTTATTGTCAATGAGTCTGAGTCCCGGGAGACTCGAAAGTTTCCGATCGGCCGCATCGCACTCAGTAGTCTCAGCTTTCTGCAACAGCACATCAACAGTATGTTTAGTTTCAGGACTCAAAGAAGCTTTTTGGCGACACCAATCGGCAAATGTTCGTCTACTATTTCCCGGTTGCGTCTGTGCAACTTCGGCTCCAAGTAGATTTCCAGATAATGCTAGTACGATCGCACTCAAAGCAACTACTATCAACATTGGTAAATTCATCTGTTTCTGTGCAACTATAATTTTCATCATTTTGTATCCCTAATTTTCTAAATAGACAATGACAGGTTGGCAAACTGTCACGATACTGCCATAAAGTTGTAAAATAACTGCGATCTTAAACTTATAGCCAATAATTTTATCTCCATAAACTGAGGAAAATACCCTATGAACGGCCCAGCATCTTACACATCATCTCAAATGACCGATCGCGATCGCGCGAACCTCAGCCGCCTGATCGATTACACTTCCATTCAATCGATACCCGAATTTTGGGCGATCGTCAAACAACAATTCGGTCAAACCGTCGCCCTCCACGACCCCCACAGCCAGCCCGAAATCAAACTCACCTACACCGACCTCTACCAACAAATCCAGCAATTCGCCGCCGGCCTCCAAGCCCTCGGCATCGAACAAAATCCCGAAGAAGCCGTCCCTCCGCGCGTCGCCCTCTTCGCCGACAACAGCCCCCGCTGGCTGATAGCCGACCAAGGTATCATGATGGCCGGGGCAGCCAACGCCGTTCGAGGCGCCACCGCCGACCCCGAAGAACTTTTGTACATCATCCAAGACAGCGGCAGCACCGCCTTGGTAGTCGAAAACCGGGCATTACTCAAAAAACTGCAACACCGCCTCCCGGATTTGCCCATCCAACTCGTCGTCCTCCTCTCCGACGAAGAACCGGAAACCAGCCAAACCCTAAGCACAGTCAAATTTTCCCAAGTGATGACCACAGGGGCAAACCGCCCCCTCAAACCCACCAAGCACAGCCAGCAAACCCTCGCCACCCTCCTCTACACCAGCGGCACCACCGGCAAACCCAAAGGCGTCATGCTGACTCACGGGAACCTGCTGCACCAACTCACCACCTTGGGCACAATTCTCCAGCCCGAAGCCGGCGAATCGGCCCTCAGCATTCTGCCCAGTTGGCACGCCTACGAACGCAGCGTCGAATACTTCCTGCTTTCCCAAGGATGCACGCAAATTTACACCAATATTCGCTATTTCAAACAAGACTTTAAAACTTACAAACCCCATTACATGGTAAGCGTTCCGCGCATCTGGGAATCGATTTACGAGGCAGTACAAAAGCAATTTCGGGAACAGCCACCTAACAAACAAAAATTGGTGGATTTCCTGTTATCTGCCAGCCAGCAATATATCGAGGCCCGCCGCATTTTTCAAGGATTAACTCTCAATTTAAAACCTGCTTCTGCTACTGAAAAACTAATCGCCCGTACCAAAAGCATTCTGTTGTCGCCCGTACACGCCCTCGCCGAAAAACTGGTTTACCAAAAAGTCAGGCAAGCTACAGGGGGACGCTTAAAATGGGCGATTAGCGGTGGCGGTTCTTTGGCCGCGCATATAGACAATTTCTTTGAAATAACGAATATCGGTTTGTTAGTGGGATATGGTTTAACGGAAACGTCGCCGGTTTTAACCGTCCGCCGCCCTTGGCACAATCTTAAAGGTTCTGCGGGACAGCCTCTAGCCCATACGGAAATTAAAATAGTAGACCCAGAAACCAGACAGCAACTGCCAACAGGCCAGCGCGGTTTAGTATTGGCGCGGGGGCCGCAAATCATGCAGGGCTACTATCTTAATCCGCAAGCGACTGCCAAAGCCATAGACCCCGAAGGCTGGTTCGACACCGGCGATTTGGGCTGGCTGACACCGGGAAACGACTTAATCTTGACCGGGCGGGCCAAAGATACGATCGTCCTCAGCAACGGTGAAAACATCGAACCCCAGCCCATAGAAGACGCCTGCGTCCGCAGCCCCTACATCGACCAAATTATGCTAGTAGGTCAAGACCAGAAATCCATCGGTGCCTTAATTGTCCCCAATGCAGAAGCCGTACAGAAATGGGCAGAAACTCAGAATCCCCCTATACATGAAATTGACTGGAATAGCAAGACTATTCAAGATTTATTCCGCAAAGAATTGAACCGAGAGGTGCAAAATCGCCCCGGATACCGCGCGGACGATCGCATCGGCCCGTTCCGGTTGATTCAGGAGCCATTTTCGATCGAAAATGGAATGTTGACCCAGACCCTGAAAATTAAGCGCCCGGTTGTGACGCAACACTACCGCGATATGATTGACGGGATGTTTTGAAATATTCGCAGGACTTGGGGAATGGAAAAGAAAAAATTATCCCAACACCCAAGTCCCGAGTCCGAGTCCTCAGTCCTGGGTCATTAGTTCATTTTTACCCACTAATGACTCCTGACTAATGCCTAATTCCTAATTGACAAGCAACAACTTTATGGAACCACAATTACTCTTGAAGCGATCGATTAACGTTAAAGTCGTCGTTACTCCCCGCTGGAAAGAAGAAGCTCAACAGCAACTCCAAGCCCAAATCAACCAAATAGACTCTCAGCTACAACAGTTAGAAATGCAAGGGCAGCGGATGATTTCAGAAATCCAAAAGCAAAATCTGCAGCCCCCAGGCCCGCAGGTAATGCAGCAAATAGAAAACATTCAAGTGCAGGTAAATCAAAGAAAAAGCGAACTGCTAGAACAGAAAAACCAAAACCTGCAACAGCTTCAACAAGTGCAGGTGCTAGACCTGGAACAAGAAGTGAGCCAAGGTCAAATTGACGGCACATTCACTGTCGGGCTCGGAGAAAACTTGATTCAAAAAATGCAAGTAGAAATCCTCCTCCGCGACGGCATAGTCGAAGAAATTCGAGGTGATATTTAGAAATTGGTAAGTGGTAATTGGCGATCGGTAATTGGCAATTGATTTTGAGTCAAAATTCACACATCAAGAATGCGAGAAACTGGCATAATAATAAGTATTGCCGGAGGCCGATCGCCAATGCTCAATTGCCAATTACCGATTACCTATTACCAAATCAAAAGGACTTTTTACAGATGATTCGCGAAGTTTTCATGCCAGCCCTGAGTTCGACAATGACAGAGGGCAAAATTGTTTCCTGGGTCAAATCCGCTGGAGACAAAGTAGAAAAAGGCGAAACGGTGGTGGTGGTTGAATCCGACAAAGCCGACATGGACGTGGAGTCTTTCTACGAAGGCTATTTAGCAATAATTATCGTACCTGCGGGCGAAGTTGCCCCGGTGGGAGCGGCAATCGCCCTAGTAGCAGAAACAGAAGCCGAAATCGCCGTAGCTCAGCAGCAAGGAGCCGCCGCCCCAACCGCCGCCGCCGCCCCTGCTCCCAGCCCCGCTCCTGTGAGCGCAGCTACTTCCTCAGCAGGTTTGCAGCAAAATGTCAGCCGCCAAAACGGCCGCAGCGTCGTTTCTCCCCGCGCTCGCAAATTAGCCAAAGAGTTTAAAGTAGATTTGAATTCAATCAAAGGCAGCGGGCCCAACGGTCGCATTGTCGCAGAGGATGTGGAAGCAGCAGCCGGCAAAGCCCAACCCGCTCCGGTTCAGCAACCGGTAACAGTCCCCGCAGCACCAGCACCAGCACCCGCAGCACCCGCCCCCGCAGCAGCCAAACCCGCCCCCGCACCAGTCCCCGCAGCAGCACTTTCGGGCCAAACAGTACCGATGAATGCGCTGCAAAATGCGGTGGTGCGGAATATGGAAGCAAGTTTGAGCGTGCCGTCTTTCCGCGTCGGTTACACAATTACTACTGATAATCTCGACAAACTCTACAAACAAATTAAGTCGAAGGGCGTCACGATGACGGCTATGCTGGCGAAGGCTGTAGCAGTAACTTTACAAAAACATCCTCTGCTGAATGCTTGTTATGTGGAGTCGGGAATTCAATACCGCGCTGATATTAATGTGGCGGTAGCGGTGGCGATGGATGGCGGCGGTTTGATTACGCCGGTGCTGCAAAATGCCGATCGCCTCGATATTTATTCGCTCTCGCGCACTTGGAAGGATTTAGTCGATCGCGCCCGCACCAAGCAGTTGAAGCCTGATGAATACAGCACGGGAACTTTTACTCTTTCCAATTTGGGAATGTTTGGAGTAGACAAGTTTGACGCGATTTTGCCGCCGAATCAAGGCTCGATTTTGGCGATCGGTTCTTCGCGGCCGCAAGTAGTAGCAAACGAGGAAGGTTTGATGGGAGTTAAGCGCCAAATGCAGGTGAATATTACTTGCGATCACCGGATTATTTACGGTGCTGATGCGGCGTCTTTCTTGCAAGATTTAGCAAAATTGATTGAGACAAATCCTCAGTCTTTAACGCTTTAATTAGTTAACTGTTGACAGTTGACAGTTGACTGTTGACTGTTGACAGTTGACTGTCAATGTTTGGCAATCAACTATTCAAAGGATCTCATCTGGAAAGCTTCCAACAGCTAAGAGTTGATCGCTTAGCTGAAAAAATATCAAACGAAATATGGTTGATTATTAAAAAGTGGGACGATTTTGCCAAGGATACGATGGGCAAACAAATAGTGCGATCGGCTGATGGTGTTGGTTCTAATCTTGCAGAAGGACATGGACGCTGTAGCTATCAAAATAATCAGCGTTTTGTGAAAATTGCTCTTGGGTTCATTAAACGAACCAAGACATTGGTTGAGACTTGACGGAACTCGCAATCTTTTGACTCAAGAACCATTTGTGACAAGTTAAGAAAAAGTGCAAATTGTCAAGGGGGGTAGACAAAAGAAGGTATAATAGGCTAAAACATATATCTGGCAAGCATTTGAGCCCAAATTGAACCAGTTATGACTCGCAAAAAACGAATCAACCGAGATCATGCAAAGAAAAAAAATCGTCCCCAAGTAGAAAATGAAGCGATCGCGAATCACCTGGAAGATTTATTAATTCCAGCAATGGCTGCCCAAAAAACTTTTTATCGCCAACTAAATTTAAGAGATAGAATTCTGACATTACCATTAATGATGGCAGCAATATTAAGTTTATTATGGCGAGACATAGCAGGAGTAACAGAATTAACCAGATTATTAAATAGAGAGGGATTTTTATGGTGTCAGCCACAAGAAATTAGCCAACAAGCATTATCACAAAGATTTTTAAATTTTCCAGCAATTTTATTTGAAAAAGTATTTAAGGAATTACTACCTCATTTTCGTCAGAAATGGTTAACAAGAAAATCAAGACCCCTTCCAGATAGCGTACAATTTGCCTTAAAAAACTTTGAAAACATCTGGATAGCTGACGGCTCAACATTAGAAGCATTATTTAAGAAGCTACAAAGTTTATCAGATGTGCCAATTGGTCAATTATCCGGAAAAATGGGAGTAATAATAGACCTAGTAACTCATCTTCCCGAAGAAATTTGGTTTTGGACAAATCCCAAACAAGCAGATACTCATTGGGAAGAAGACTTACTAAAAGCAGTTAAGCCAAAAACCTTGCTGTTACTGGATCGAGGCTTCTATCACTTCGCTTTTTGGCAAAAACTCATAGACCAAGAAATTGGATTTATAACTCGAATCAAGAAAGGTGCATCCTATCAAGTCGAGCGGGTATTAACCAATACTTATGATGTCAAAGACCAGATAATTAAAATAGGTGCAGGCACAAAACAGACACCATCTTTGACTATAAGATTAGTACAGATTCGTTCCAAGACTTCTTGGCGTTCTTATCTAACAAGTGTCCGAGAATCTGAAATACTCCCCCCCTATGTAGTAGCAGATTTATATCAAAGACGCTGGCGAATTGAAGAGGTATTTTCTACAGTAAAAAGATTATTAAATCTCAGCTATTTATGGACAGGTTCATTAAATGGAATCAAGCTGCAAATCTGGGCTACTTGGCTATTTTATGCAGTTTTAGTAGATTTGGGAGATGCTGTCGCGGATGAATTGGGAGTACCAATTGAACGGATTTCATTAGAAATGATTTATCGGGGGATGTATCATTTTTCTGTTGCCTATCAAAAAGGATTAGCTTCTGACCTAGTTAAGTATTTTGCCGCCGACGAAAATCAAGATTTAGGGATTGTTAAGCGACGGCGAAAACCTCATGTCAAGCTAATTATTTCACCTTTCCCTGGAACTCAAAGAAGTCCCGAACAATTTTTTTTCAATAATAAAGGAACAAATGGAGTCATATTTTAATTGGGTCAACAGGTAAAAAATGAGTAAGATTACTCATTGACAATAGTGTTTTTAGCTTAACTTGTGAGCAATGCTCAAGAACAGAGCGATCGAGTGCATCCGTTATTAAATTAACTTTCACCAAAACTTAATGGCTATCTTAACTCATTAAAACAAAAACCCAAAGGTTAACAGTCAACCGTTAACAGTCAACCCTTAACCACCAACTAATTACTCGATCGCACAGTCAAAACTTGCGGCGGCGTCGCATCCGGCGGATACAAGAAATCCACCTGAACCAAACGGCGTTCCCCCGGCTTCATCTTCACATTCACCAAAGGTTCCCCCTGCTGTCCTCTGCGCTGCACGATGTGAATGTAGCGCGTCAAAATCTTGCCCGTATCATCATTAAACATCACCCGCACCGTACCTCGGAAAAATATCCGATTTTCAGGAGGATCATAAAACATCAATCCCCCCGATTCTGTATTTGCTTTAATCGGTGTTTGCATTTTAATGCTAACAGATTGGGTTTCACGAGATTTGTTGTAAAGGGGAAAAGTTAAGTTGTATTGAATCCCGTAATTACCGTGAGCAAAATAAGCAGTATCAGGATAGCGAGCTAACATTTTAGCGCTTTGAACTTGACCAGTGCCAAAAGTCCCCGTATCAGTAGTGCTCAAAGCATAAGAAAATGACTCGCCGCGCTTGGGAATCGTTAAATAATCAGTTCTCGAATTGTCCGTAATTTTAGCTTGCCACTGGGAACCTTCCGCTACTCCCGCTACGCGGCCGTAAATTTTTTGCACCGGATTTTCGCCTCTCGGAGTTGGTGCTAAATCTCTTGGTCCCGCTAAACCTTTGGTATTTAAAATATTTTCCCACTGTTCTAATGTGGGATATTGCTCGACTCCTCCTTGACTTTTAGGAGCAAACATTGCTAATGATGCTACATAAACCGAATTGCTGCTCGACATTCGCATCAAGGTCGATCGACCGTTGGAAGAAGGCGTCACATTCCCCACAGGTATCGGCAAATTCATCAGCATTCGGCTCTGATTCGCCGGAATCTCGATCGCAGCCGGCAAAATAGCTTGTCTGTATCCCCGCAGCACATCGCTGCTGATGCGGCTTCCAGGCCCCGCAAACACAGTGCCGAATCGATTCTCTAAATATGACGGCAAATCTACAAACAAAGCATCCGGCCGAGTTAAATAGGTCGCTCCTTGCAATACTTTTAAAGTAACAGGTTTCGAGTTGGGATTGTGGACAATTATTCCTTGAAATAAGGTGCGAGTTTCTTGGCGATTTTTAGCCTTGGCGATGTGGTGGGCAAAGATGTCAAATCGGCCTTTGAAGGGAAAGTTTAAGTGTGCAGAAGGTACTTGTTTTCCTTCCGGGGGAAATGTGGAGAGCAAAATGCCTTCGGTTTGCACGACTTCGGGGCTGTTGCTGTTGAAAACCGGGATGTTGTCGAGTTTTCCCGGTAAAACGCGCACTTGCTGAGGCACCGTCAGGGTTTTCAGGGGGCTGCTGCTTGGCTGTGGCGGCAAATCCAGTTCGTTTTCGGGTGCGGGGGCTTCTGGGTCGATGATCAGTTGTTGTTGGGCGGGAGGTGCGGGGATGGTTTGAGCTAGGGGGAAAATTGGCAAAAACATTGCTATAAACGCTTTTAACTGAACTTGCAGAAGATTGCCACATAGCAACCGACACAAAAACTTACCACAAGTTGGTTGATATTTTCTGGTGATTTTGGGACGTTAGGTCAATTTTTGCCGAAATTCTGGCATCGCAAATTTTTTGTTCTACATTGACAAAATGTAGAGCAAAAATAAGAGCCAGAGGCGGGATAGCTGCCCTGGCTCTTATGAGTTGATACTAGAAGTTAACCTGAATTCACTCGAAATGCGACGAGCTTTTCTGCCGATGGATGGCCTGCACCCCTGAGAAAATTTAAGCAAGAGCTTTTTTTGCCTGCTTGCGGCGGGCGGCGACTAAACTTCCCAACCCCATCACCATACCTGCGATAGTAGTTGGTTCGGGTACTGGCTCAGCATCAGCGGAAACTCCCGCCATAACTTTGTCACTGGTACCAACACTAGACCCAGCTACCTGCTGGAAGCGAACCCCTGCCTTGAGCGTACCATTCTGAAATCCCGTCAAGAAAGCACTTTCTGCCTGAGCCGCACTCAGACTGCTGCCAGTTAGCAAAAAGCTAACCAAAGTAGACTGATTTTTATATAAGCCTCCATTAGCGTTCCCACCATTAAAGCTATTGCGCGGAGTGCTAATGCCATAGTCGAAACCGTTGTGCAAACCGCTAATATCAACGTTTTGCCAAAACGATGTAAAAGTGCTGCCTGCAGTCGATTTAACCGATGCACTAACGCCGCTCAATACGTCAAATGCCACGGCAACGAGAGAAGAGTCTGTTGCACCACCGGCTGTAGCCTGAGTGCCAGTGGTATTGGTGATGCCCAAATTCAGGAGCAAGTCGGCTCCACTTTGGACAACGTTGAAGTCCAATGTTGCAGTAGCGCCGGTGCCAATGCCGTTGGTCGTACCGTACTGAGGAGCCACGGATAAACTGAATGCTTGGGCTTGCGTTGCAGTTAGTAAGGAAGAAGCAACAACTAAACCAGCGGTAGCTAGACACGCGGTTAGTGGTTGGGCGAAGTTGGTTTTCATAAGAGTAATACCTTTTTTATATCGTTGGGGGGATTGACTTTATTGATTTCCTCTGATACCTATTTACAACATCGCTCATTTAAAAGTGTTTGTCTATACATTTTTGATACCTTTACCAAAACAATATTCTTCGAGGTTTATTCTTAAACCTTTCGTAAACCTGGTTGTATCGCAAACGCTAGGATGACTGTTGCTGAGGCATTCCACGGCTAACTATCCGTTATTGCAACTTTCGGTACCATCGGCTGTTACCACGAATAATTGCGTAATTATACTGATTGATAAATTTTAATTTATACAAAAATTGAGCGATCAGTTTGCCGATCGCGCCTTCCTGAGTCCGCGCACCATTTCCAAAATTGTTGGGCGTGAAGTCGGTTTCGATCGTCGGACGCTCAAACAATTTACCAATTACCAATTACCAATTACCAATTACCAATTACCAATTACCAACTTGCGTTATTTCTGTTTTATGACTACCAACGTAATGTCGTCAAAAACTTTATGTTTGTCAATATGTTGCCGCAGATGATCGATTACTGCTTGTCGAATTTCTTCAGCCGTTTTGTGGCGATTTTCTTTCGCCACTTGGCACAATCTTTCTATGCCGTAATACACTTTATTTATATTTACAGCTTCGGTAATTCCATCTGTGTAAAGCACTACTACATCCCCTGGATTAAGATGCACTTGAATTTGGGAAACAAAACCCGAAATATCTTCCTCTAATCCCAGGGGAAAACCGAGTTCCAGTGTATCGATCAGTTCGATTTTACCATCAGTACGGACTACGATAACTTCTTCATGTTGACCGCTGAGGCTGAAGTTACTATCTTGATAATCTAACAAAGCCAAGGTCATGTTTTTAGACGAGTCGATGCGCTCGATATTGGCATAAAGGGTGCGGTTTAACACATCAAGAAACTTCACCGGATCGGTTTCGTTCATTTGTTGGAGAGTGCGGACGGCGGTTTGCGCCATAATCATTAATACACCACTTTCTAAACCATGTCCCGTAACATCGCCGATGCTAATTTTTACCTTATCATTTCGGGTTAGCACGTCGTAGTAGTCGCCGCCAACTTCATCGGCAGGTTGCATATATCCAGCTATTTCTAATCCTTTAATTTTATCAAGTTCTGATTGTTTGGGCAAGATCATTTGTTGCAGTCGTTTCGTGACTTCTAACTCAGCACTGAGGCGGATGTTTTCGGCTTTAAGTTTGTTGTTGAGGGAGCTAATTTCCAGATTTGCTTGGGCGAGTTGGGCGGTGCGTTGTTGTACTTTATCTTCTAAAGTTTGATAGAGACGGGCATTTTCGATGGAGATCGCAGCTTGGGCGGAAATAATGTTGAGGACTTCTAGGCGATCGCGCGTAAAAGCCCCCGCTGTTAAATTATTTTCTAGGTATAAGATGCCTACCAACTTACCTTGATTAATCAGGGGGCTACACAAAATAGATTTAGGTCGCTGCTGAATAATATACGGGTCAGAGGCAAACCTAGTTTCAGTGCTTGCATTATCGATCGCAAGAGTTTCTTGCGTGCGTTCTACATAATTAACCAGCGAGATAGGAATCACTTGATTTTCAGTCCCTGACTTGGATATTAATTCACATCGTTCACCCGTACATTGAGCTTCAATTTTCCACTTACCTGCTGGGTCAGGTATGATGAAATAAAATTTTTCTGCTCCCGCGTTTTCCAGCAAGACTTGCATCAAATTCGAGAGTAACTTATCTAAATGAACTTCCCCTGAGAGCGCTTGGGAGGCTTTGATAATTGTTGATAAATCCAGCTCGTTTGCATCACCTGAACTGGTAGAAGTGACAGGGGTTCTGGTCTGAACAATCATTTCGTCTCTTCCACTCGTCAGGCTCTTTTTCCTACCGACGACTGGCGCGAGTAATTGAGCATGGCGCTCTTCTAAATCTTTAACTTTTGCCTTTGCTCCCCAGCGAATATAAGCATAGTAAGCGTCAATCATGTAGGTACGCGCTACTTTCGGACGACCTAATGCTAAATAAAATTCTGCTGCTAGTTCATTGGCGAGGGCTTCGTGCTGGACGTATCCATTTTCCTTGGCTCCATCTATCGCCAGGTCGTAATATTCCATTGCTGAGAAAGATTGCCCCAATACGCGGGCTTTTTCTGCCTCTACTAAGTCATACTTATGCTGGTAATTGGCTGGGCAATGGAACGCCCAATTTTTTAGGCTTTTCTGAGTTTCTTCTACTTGGTTGAGGTATTCTTGTTTCTTTTCTTCCTCTCCTGAATTTTCCTGAGCATACTGGGCTAAAAGAATCAGACAATAGTAAAAAGTATGTTCAATAAAACTAATATTTGATTGAACGTAACCTGAATATTTCAACGCCTCTCTTGCAAACTCGATAGCTTCTTCATACTGCTTAAACAAATAGCAAACTACAGTTTTGGCAAAATAAAGCCTGAACAAGCAAATGAAATTCTTTACTTCTCTTAAATAAGAGATAGCTTTTTCCTCATTTAATATGCTGCCCATCAAGCTCAGTTTATTATCTGTCATCCCCCTTAAATTTTCTACTAATTGACCGAGAATTTTGAGTAAATATAACTGGTGTTCTTGGGACAATCTCTCTGCCAAGTCAATATATAGTTTTTGCTGTTCTTGCACGTAGTCTAGATGCTCTGCCTTGAAAAATAAATGCGAGCAATAGTAATCAGCACCATGACAAGCATATTCTATATCTCCAAATTCTAAGCCGCTATTAATTGCTTGACGAAGGGGTTCTATCGTTTCCCTAGTATGCTTTTTGAGGTGGACAATACCGATGGAAACATTAACTAAAACTTTAGAACGAAACTCTCTAGCATCTAACTTATCTAATAGCTGCAAAGCCAGTTGCCCCAGTTGATAGGATAAATTTATATCTGAGAATAGCCAAGATACGAATATACCGTAAACAGAATAGCCGTAAGTAGATTGCGGCGAATTTCCGTACTGACGAGAAAGTTCTACCATAGTATATATAATAGGTAGCGATAGCGGGCTTTCTGCAAAGCAAGCAGGTGGGAATATAAGAACTAAAAGCTGCATAGCCGCCTGCTTGTAGGGATCGCTCATTTCAGGCAGGTTTGCTAACTCCTCAATATTGAGTTCTTGCGGGGGTGATTCATATAGGGTCACTCCTAGCATCTTTAGAACTTGCAGTCCGGCATCTAAGCCATCATTATTTTGATTTTTAGCGAGGTAAATTCTAATTTTCAGTTCGTATAAGTTGACTTGTTCGAGGATTGTTTTGGCTTTTTGAAACACGCGATCGCACAAAATTTCCGCTCGTTCTAAATTGGCATTGAGATATTCGGCTTCCGCCGCTTCCCGATAAAAATTAAATGTCAGATCGTATCTACTTTCCCAGCTATCTTGGCTCAGGATTTCTATACCTACATTCAAATAATTAACAGCGGCTTCATATGCAGTAGCTGCCTTCGCTTTCTGTCCAGCAATTAGGTTTAATTCAGCCAACTCATCTTTTTCTGACTGATTAGTTAGCAAATCTGTGCCAAAATTCAGTTGGTTAACCAGAGCAAAAATATTATCTTTTCGCTCTTGCTCTGTTGTATTATTCAGCAACAGTTGACCAATTTTCAGGTGAGTGGCTTTTTTCTCTGACTCTGGAATCAAAGAATAAGCAGCTTGCTGCACGCGGTCATGCAAAAATTTGTATTCAACTTTGATATCCCGTACAGATGCCAACTCTTCTTGGGCAAAGACTAGAGGAATTTTGTAATTTTCAGACAGCGGCAGAATCAAACCTGCTTGCATTGCTTCCCACAAATGAGCAGCCGTCGCTAAGTTTGATTCTTCATTGACAATTGATAAAACTTCTAAATTAAATTGGTTGCCGATACAAGCCGCTAATTTTAATGACTTTTGGGTTGTTTCAGGGAGTTTGCGAATATTGCGAGCAACCAGTTCAACAATATTGAAATCAGCAATGCCAATCGCCTGTATTTGTTGAATATCCCACTCCCAGCGGTCTGTGTCTACCTGATAAACCAGCAGATTTTCCGAGTACAGGGTTTTGAGTAGCTGGGTTAAGAAAAACGGATTGCCTTGGGTTTTATTAAAAAGTAACTCTGAAAAAACTTTTATTTTGTCTGAATTTACGCTGGCATCCAGAGTATCGGCGATTAATTGGTTGACGCTATCCAAAGCCAGCGCCTGAATGGTGATATTATTCACCACCGTTTCAGTTTCTTGAATTTTTTCTATTGTCTGAATTAAAGGATGAACGGGACTGACTTCGTTATCTCGATAAGCTCCAATCGTTAACAAATATTTGCTATCTGGGTCAGTGACTAAGAGTTGGATTAACTTTAGAGATGCCGAATCTGCCCACTGTAAATCGTCTAAGAATATGACTAGCGGGTGTTCGGGTTGACAAAAAACGCGAATAAATTGTTGAAATACCCGATTAAATCTGTTTTGGGATTCCGATGAACCCAGTTGAGGAACTTCAAGCTGTTTACCGATAATTAGTTCGACTTCGGGGATAACATCAATAATAACTTGACCGTTATTATCTAGCGCATTTAATAAGTTTTCTTTCCAAACAGCAATCAGTTCGGAACTTTCGGTTAATAGCTGACGAACTAATTCTTGAAATGCTTGGATTAACGCCGCATAGGGAATATTGCGCTTAAACTGGTCAAATTTGCCCGCAATAAAATATCCCCTTGCTGCTACAATTGGTTTATGAACTTCATTGACGATTGAAGTTTTACCAATCCCGGAATAACCGGAAACTAACATCATCTCGGTGGCACTGAGGCTGACTCTTCCAAAGGCATCTAGAAGAATTTGGACTTCGGTTTCTCTACCATAAAGCTTCTGGGGAATGAGTAATTGGTTGCCGCGATCGCGTTGACCGATGGGAAAATTTTCAATCTTTCCAGTTGTCTGCAATTGCTGCAAACAAGTTTCCAGGTCAAATTTTAATCCCGTCGCACTTTGATATCGGTCTTCCGCATTTTTTGCTAACAGTTTCATGACAATATCTGAAACCGCTTGAGGAATTTCTGCTACCTCTTTAGGTGGGACGGGTTGTTTGGCAATATGACAGTAAACCAACTCCATCGGATCGGTGGTAGTAAATGGCAACTGGTTGGTCAGCATTTCATAGAAAGTCACTCCTAAAGAATAGAAGTCGGTGCGGTAGTCAATTGCTCGATTCATCCTTCCCGTTTGTTCGGGTGACATATAAGCGAGAGTCCCTTCTAGCAAGTTGGGATTGCTAATGCTTTGGTTTTTCAATTCCAAGCGCGATGAAATACTAAAGTCAGTCAGTTTTACTTTCCCTGTCGCTGGATTGATAATGATATTTGAGGGCTTAATGTCTTTGTGAATTATCGGTACTTGATGGAGATAGATCAAAGTTTCGGATAGAGCGATCGCTACCCTCAGCAACTCGGTTATTGACAGGTTATTGGCTGCCATAAAATGATAAAGGGATAGACCCCCAAAATCTTCTAATATTAGCGCTAAACTATTCTGATAATTTTCTAAGTTGTAAGTTTTGACAATTCCTTCACAATCTAAATTTTGAGTAATTATAAATTCTTGCCTTAAATTGGTGATTTGTTCAAGGCTAGGATAATCATATTTAATAATTTTAATGATAACTGGTTGTGCGTAACCATCTTTTTTAGCTCTATATACAACAGTCCTTACTCCTTCGTAAATTTTTTCTATAATTTCGTATCCCGAAAGAACTATCATATTTTTACTTTCCTTTCTTGTTTGATCTTTTTAAATAGTGTATATGAACCAAGAAGCCCACTGCCAAAAGCGCTATCGCGCTTTTGGCAGGTGAGTTTCTTAATGAAAATGGGGGTAAACCTCATTCTCAAACAGCTTCCTAATCTCTGGCTCGTTTTGATCTACTAACTCCTGGTAATCCTGTTGCACTGGAATCTTGTAACTAGCTTGGCGCTTAGAAATCTGTCGCAACCATGCTGTATGCAACGTAAACCCAAACTTGAGTTTTGAATTATGCAATTTGCACAGGGGGCCATCTGACAGTTTGTTACCATTGAAAATCCAAATTTGATTTGTGGGTCCCAATTTTTTGTCTTCAAAACAAACAGCACAGACGATGTAACCGTCTGTAGAACTTTCACCATCACCACGGGGTATGAACTGGGGTGATAGCGTCATGTAGCCGCAAGGGAACTCATAGCGATCGGCAATCACCATCGACTTTGGGTGCAGCCTGAACAAGCAAGCAGGTTTACCCTTTTGGGCTAAGCGGATAACTTCTGAGAGCGGTATTAATCGGTACTTATAATCGTCGTACAGATCGACAATGTATTTTGTCATCAAATCTCCCCACAGTCCAAACGAACTCCAGTAGACATTTTCTAGCTTTCCTGGAGTCAAACCTGTAGGGAGCCTATCTAAGTAGGCATAGAGATCGACAGCCCATGTGGCGTTGATGTCGGAGATAACTTGGGACTCAATCAGTTGTCCAGTCTCTCCATGAATTATGTAGCGCCCCATTCGTCCGATGTCAGTCTCATCGTGTTCCATACCATGCAGGTAAGGTGGCACGGGTTTGTGGGGTTTGGAGGCTGAAACATCATACTTCCTAAGCCATTCAGCTACTTGCATTCCACAAAGGTGGGCAACGTGGAGAGTGATATTGCCATTGGGATTATCATAGTCCACCAAAAAATGGGCAGCTTCGAGAGGAATTACCACTTTCTGGGCGACGACTTCAACTTCCTTATTACTGCTAGCTGGACGCTGGCCTGCTTTTAGATCGGCACGGCGCACGATATAAATATTAGAATCCGGCAGAGGCGGACGTTCTAGTAATTTTCTCAAGTGCTGCTCTAGTTTTTTATTCTTCGGAAATGGGTTGTTGATTATCTGCTCCAGACCCGTAATGAAGGCGGTGTCCATCAGTACCACATAATCTTTAGTTACTCCTATTTGATGAATAGTTTGTTCAATTTTAACCGGCGTGCCATCTGGTAGCACTAGCTTCCATCGTTCCAGTTCGCCAACACCATCCCAGCAAACTATATAGGTAAAATCCTCCAATTCTTTCCCAAATATACTTCCAATGGAACTCATTAGGTTTTCAACTATGTCTCGGGAGAAGCCGAACACAGCACGGGAAATATCTTTAATCAAATCCGTTTGACAGAACCCCGTCAGTGCTACGAGAATTTCCTCTATTAGTGGGGGAATTTCTTCGATCTCATAAAGCCACTGAATGCCTTCTATAAAACTAGCCGCCGATCTGCCGTAATTAACTGTAAACATCTTACCTTCACCGGAATAATCAAAGGCAGGATGAGCCGTACTCAAAATACTTTTGCAAGGAAATTTATTAGCATTAATTATTATGGGAATTTTGAGCTGATCGAGTTCCCCTCGCCACTCTTTATTCGATCCAACTGGTGTTACCACTTCCAGGGTGTCTGTATCAATTTCATAAGGACGACCTGCATCATAGGTAACTAGCAAGCGATCGCAAGAGTCCGCAGCAAATTTCATGGGTAGAAAAGCTGTATTTAATTGATTACGCAGACCCAGAGACATAGACAACCGAGCAATGCCGCGATTGAGGAATTTATACTTTTCATACTCGCCTCCAGGCTGTGTTGCTTTGTCAGCATAGTAATCTGGTGGCTTAACAAGGCGAGTCTTCACCCTCACTTCGCCTGGTCGATCAAAATCAAGCCTATAAATCATGCCATCGCCATTCAACAATGAGTCTCCGTCTGTAAATGGGAGTCCTCCTGATTCAACATTGCCGACTGGAGCAACAATAAAGACGTGACCCTGTAAGTCATTTGGTAAGTTCCCTTCAATCTCCAGTTCAACGTTATCCAGTTCATCCTGCTTTGCGGTCATAATCGACTGTGGAACGGCACAGCCGTCTGTTACTGCTTTGGTATTGCTTTGAGTGGGTTCGTTCATGTCGCTCTCCTGAGTTGAGATGTAATAATGGTAACAGTGTAGATAAGTATTTGATTTATGAATGGGAAATGAGGACTGTAATTTAGATACTATCTTTGATAAAGATTTGATATCTATTCTCCCATGCCCTGCGTCAAAGCAATTGGAATCGACATTAACTTATTATCGGCTCTCTCGTACTTATGGTGATAACGCAAGCTAATAATTTAGCAGGATCGAAAGTTTCAACGTTCAGTCTCAGATACTTAGTATCATCTGCTACTTTTAAGACCAAGCATCGGGGAGAGCCGAGGAAAAAATTATGTGATTAATTGATGTTTGCATCGACACTGATGTCATGAATGCTGTACTTGGGCAAGCGTAACAAGTCGCTTTAGCTGTCATATCAAGGTGCGACTCGGCTAAAATGTGGCGCGCCACATTTCTGGGGCAATTGTTCAATTAATGCGATGATATAAATGTGTGGCAATGCTCATACTGACGATCGCCACTAACCAACAACCAATTTGGGCTAGAACTACCAGAAGGTTGCCAGCCTCTGCGCTCTCAAATCGGTTCTATAAAACCGACACATAATGACGATAATTTTAACCAACGACGACGGCATAGATGCTCCCGGCATTCAAGCACTTTTGCAGGCTGTAGAAGGCAAAACAATTATGGTGGCTCCGCAGGGGCAGTTGTCCGGCTGCGGGCATCAGGTGACGGCTCACAGTCCGATTCATGTCGATCGGCGATCGTCCGTGGAATATGCTGTAGGGGGAACACCGGCAGATTGCGTGCGTATTGCTCTTCATCACGTTTGTGCGAAGCCGGATTTGGTGCTTTCGGGTATTAATGCGGGTGGCAATTTGGGGGTTGACGTGTATATTTCGGGTACGGTGGCGGCGGTGCGGGAAGCAGCCATGCACGGTATTCCGGGAATCGCAATTTCCCACCGGATTAAAAGGCCGCTCGAAATAGACTGGGATGTCGCTACTCGCTGGACATCGCGAGTGTTGGCGGATTTGCTGAACCGGGAACCAAAGTCGGGGTGTTTCTGGAATGTGAATTTGCCACATTTAGCCCCCGGAAGTGCGGAACCGGAAATTGTGTTTTGCCGGCCTTCAACGCAGCCGCTGCCAGTGGTTTACCGGGTGGAGGGAGAATACTTTTATTATGCGGGAGAGTACGGATCGCGCGATGGGGAGGCGGGGACTGATGTTGACGTGTGTTTTGAGGGTAATATTGCAGTTACTGAGATATCGCTGTGATAGATTTGATGGGATTTGATGGGATTGGGCGATCGAACTCTATTTTTTTCAACCAAGTCTAAAAAAATGGTGTTAAATTCGATCGGCGACAGAATGTTTCATATTCATGGCTAAAAACAGATTTCATTATACTTTGGGTTTAGGAGTGCATATACCCTAGGTATAATAAACCTGTTTTCCGATTATCCCCAAATTAGGATATTGTAATTTATTCAGAATTGATACTAATAAAACTTACACAAAATTAATCGCAATTCCGAGAGTGGCAGCTATCTCTACTTGCGGCCCTCGGTGCTACCATAATTTTTTTTGTCATCCTTCGGCTTAGCAACACCATCAGGTTGTTTCTTTGGCTTTTTGATTTCTTTATTGCTTTTTCTTTCTTTTGACATGATTCTTCCTCAATTTTGACTCAGCATAACATAGATTGACACATTTGCCTAACTGCCAGTAGAGGGGGTGATTCTATACAGATATTACTCGCTGTTAGTTTTGTACAATCTGCAGTATATTATCTGCTAGGTTTTGAACGAATACCCTCTACCGTTAGGCATATCGATAAATTCCTCAGAAGTAGAATGTCTGAAATTCCTTTTAATCCCGATGACTCCAGGAAATATCGAAAAGCACGCTCGTCTAACTGCTGCGAGACTAGGGAGAAAAATTCTCACTTATTAAGCTGTTATTTCACATTTAATTTGAATCAAAAATGACAGCAGATAAAATATGCAGCTATGACCATGCCAGCCTGCCCGACACCTGAAGCAAACACAACTAACAAATTTGCAGTCTCCGTTTAAAAAAGCTGTTAGTCACAGTGGACAACAAGAATATTATTTTAGTATTGATTAATCATTCGGACAGTGTTTGATGGCTTACCTATTGAGAATAACGGTTTCACAGATCTCAGTACGATCGCAACGGTTGCCGAAGCACACTAGAGACCCACGATAAATCAAGGGTTTCAGACTATGACCTCAAAACGGTCGGGACTCTGGAAAAAGCACAAAGTATATGTATAAATATAAAGTTAATTGTCAGCTTTCTTGAAAGTGCGATCGCATCCGCTCGGTTAGAGCTAAAATACTTATAAAGAGTGTTTATTTCTAGATAAATTTCCGCTATTAGGAATGTGACCCGTATGGAAGTAACCGAGCTGCTCAAAGAGTACGAAAATGGAAACAGAGACTTTGCTGACGTAAACCTAAGCGGAGCAAACCTCAGCGGAGCTATGTTGGTAGGGGTAAACCTTTCGAGGGCTAACCTGTCGGGAGCTAACCTGAGTCGGGCGCATCTGACCAAAGCAGAACTAAACGACGCAAACCTTTACAGGGCAAATCTGAGTTTTGCCAAAATGGGCCAAGCCAGACTAGCGGACGCAGAACTTACCAAAGCCAATCTCAGCGGAGCTTTCCTCGTCAAAGCAAAACTCCCCAGGGCAAAGTTGAGTGGCGCTCAACTCATCGGTAGTAACCTGCGGAGCGCTATCCTCTGGAACGCCAATTTATGTACAGCCGACCTGCAGTTCATCAATCTGCGGGGCGCTAACCTCACGGGAGCCAACCTCAACTGGGCCAACTGCGGAGGGGCAAAACTCAGCGGTGCAAAGCTGTTTGGCGCTCAACTAACAGGCATCTATCTCAGCAAAGCTTACATCAATGGCATCGACCTGAGCAGGACGGATCTCAATGGCGTCAACCTGAGCGAAGCCAAACTGAACGGGGTAAATTTGGAAGGCTCGAACTTGTTAGCCGCCAATCTCAGCGGGGCTCAGTTGCGCGGCGTCCAGTTGATGGGAGCAGATTTAACCAGGGCAAATCTGGTGGGAGTTTCTTTGGTGCAGGCAAACCTCGATTGGGCGAGGCTGTGCTATGCAGACTTGAGTGAAGCCGACTTGAGGGGGGCAACATTCACGGGAACCAACTTTGAGGGTACTCAGTTAGCCGGATCAACAATGCCCCCATCTTTGAGCAATGATGTCTACTTAACTGCAGCACGTGGTGTCGCAGCTTAGGCAACGCCAAAAATTAATTTCTCATCCTAGTGGACGGCTCTCGCATTAGTTTAACTTTTGATGCAGACATCATTACTTTTGTGAGAGTGTTGCACCGGCAAGAAATTTACTGATATTTGCGAGAGTTTGTAGCATCACAATTGAGCTCACCCGATTAATTTCGCGACTCGCAAAGCAGAGGTAATGGCTCCTTCGTGCAAACCATCCCCAAAATAAGCTCCCGCATGATAAGTGTTGTTCTCGCCATTAGTCTCGATAACTTCATCTCGATATCGAAAAGACTCGACAGTGTACAGTGGCGTGTGATGTTTCTGAATGTGAATAATGTGCTTTTGGGCGATCGACTCCTGCAGTTGAAAAGCTAAACTGTACTCTCGTGGCGAGGAGATGCCGCAAAGCTGATTCAAGCTCGCATTATAGCCCCACCCTTTGTCAGTCTCGAAAAAATCAAATTCTGATAACTTGCGGATACCGTAGCGATCGTACATTGATGTATCCGAATGCAGTACAGTGGTTGCATAATTGGCTTTCCACGCCGAAAACCGCTTCTTTTCCGCATCCGTAGGATCAGACAACAGCCTCATAACTTGGTCGGGCGGCATCGCAAAAACCACCTTATCAAATTCCTGGATTTCCCCATCAGAAAGCACAATTTTTACCGCATCCGCACTTCTAAAAATATTGGCAATCTCCACATTTAGCCGTATATCGCCCTTAAATCGCTCCAAAATCTTTTCAATGTAAGAATACACCCCGCCTTTAATCCTCACCCAGTTGACCGAGGCATATTCGCGCAAAACAGGCATCGCTAATTCTGCCGGGAAATTGTCGAGCAATTCAAACGGTATCGAGTAGCTGTACATCGTCAGCAACTTCAGCCAATAATTGCGGACGCACGAGCTTTTCAAAGACTCAGAAAGCGGCACATCGTAGAAATCGTGCTGTTGGGCAAACCGCATTTTTAAAATAAACCCAGCCGAACGAGCGTAGAGACTATCAAGTCGCAAATACTCGATCAGGCGTTGGATTCCGGTGAAATTATTTTGGATAGATACCGCAGACAAAAAGTGGGTGCCATCTTTAAAAAACAGCGCGGAACCAATCTGCACAGGTTCTAATTCAACGCCTAGTTCCTGCATAAAAGCCACGAAATTGTAAAAGACCGTCGGAAATTCCAGCACCCCATTTTCTAATATTTCATTGCACTCCGATTGATTGGGTACAACATTTTTGTTCAGTGTCCGAATGTGTCCGCCTAAAATTGGCTGCTTTTCCAACACAGTGACGTGATGCCCCTGTTTATCGAGCCAGTAGGCTGCTGCCATACCACTGGCTCCGCCCCCAACAATTGCAATTCTCATAGTTCACTCCTAGATTGATAGAAGGAAGTTCGGCAACGAGCACTGTACAAGATGTAACGGATGTCAGGAAGAAGGAAGATGGAAGATGGAAGAAGAAGAAATTCTCGTTTCCAGGTAGAACCTGGAAACGCATTTCAGTCTTGCTGTGCCTCGTCATTTTTAAGAGGAGGCAGAGCCTCGAGAAATTCATTCGTTGGCAGAGCCAAGGAACGAGATAATGAGAGCAGAAACGAGAGATTTTTAAGAGCAGGCAGAGGAAGAGTGAAATTTATTCCTTGGCTTTGCCAAGGAACGAGAGAAACAGGAAAATAACCAATTGCTAATTTTCCTTAGCCTAAAATTGCATCGCCGGATAAACGTTGATAAAGCAGCGCCCCCGTCCAAAATGTCGGTGCAAAGCCTGGATAGCCCGAAGAGGCGTTGCAGAAATAGAAATTGTTGAGGGATGTTTCGTGATTTAGTCGATCGACCCCCATGTTGCGCGGCGTCAGGCTGGAACCGTAGGAATTACCGTTAGGACACCAACAGAAGCGCTCGTTAGTTGTCGGACTTCCGGTAATATGAAAGACCATGTGTTTGCGGAAATTCGGAACATAGTGTTTTTCAACTACATCTAAAATCGAGTCCAGAATCTCTTGTTTCTTCTGCCTGTAAGCTTTGCGATCTGTCTCCCAAAGCTGTTTAAAATAGCTGTAATTAGCAACAGTCAGAAATTCGACAATTTGACAATCTTCTGGACAATCCCGCCGCGCTTCCGTCAGTAAAGTTGGCGTTGTAATTGCAAAGCTCGGACGAGAAAAGTCATTTTGCTCATACATTTGAGCAAAAGCTTCATTTAGATCCAAGTGTTCCGTATGAAACGTATTCCACTTGCCAAATCCATAGTCTCGGAGATCGATATCTTTGACAACGCAGTACACCATGTAGTTAGATGCAGAATACTCATAGTTGAGTTTCCGCCGCACTGTTTTAGAGAACTGTTCCTCTCCAATCATCTTGGCAGCTCTTTTCGGGTCAAGGTTGCAAATCACCGTGTCGCCCGTGAATTCATGGGTTTGATGGGTGGTCAAATCCATCGCTTCAACACCAGTTACTGTTCTGTTTGTTACCCTAAAATTCGTGACTTCATGGTTTAGTCGAACTTTTCCCCCGTTGGATTCAATGACTTTAACTAAAGAATTGATGACATCTTCAAAATGCTGCGTCGGGTAAAATGCACCTTCTTGATAGCCTCTAAACAAGGCAATCCAAGCATAGAAAGAAAGCTGATGGGGAGGCAGCAAAAAGTCCGGCCATTGCAGGGCTAATAGCGTTTGGGCGGCTTGCGGGAGTTGGAACTTGTCGAAAACGTCCTGAAGTGTACTGTTGAGGTGTTGGACGGCACAGAATACGTCACCGAAATTTTTGAGCAATTCAATTGGTTTGACGGGAGGAGCGAGTTTTCTGAGTCCCTCGCCGGTTTTCTCGACTTCGTTGACGAATTGGCGAATTCTCTCGCCCGCTTCGGGAAACAGCGCCGACAATCGCCGGATCAGTTCCTTTGGTTCCGAGGGAATATCCAGCGCATACCCAGGCATTCTCATGTGGTCGTAGCCATTCGGATCGTACCGTTCAAAGGTGACATCTCGATCGAGACCGAGTTTTTTGAGAACTCGATTGACTGTATGTCCTTCGCCGCAGTCCCAAACGTAGTGGAATTGGGCATTAAACGTGTATTGGTTGGCCATCGTAAAGGTGTGACCAAAGCCTCCGGGATGCTCGTGAGCTTCGAGGATGTGTACGGTTTTGCCGGAGTTTGCCATCAAAGCTCCGAAAACCAGTGCTGATAAACCACTGCCGACGATGAGGTAATCTGTTTTCATGGTAAATTTCCTCGATCGATTGAATGGGGCGATCGTTGTCTATTTAAACTAACTATCAATTCTGAGAATATTCTGAAGTCCAGCAACAATTTTTTGAGGCGCGCTGGTTTAAGGATTGTATTAAAGTCTGAGTGCGGTTGCGGTTAAGCTTAATTAACCTGTTGTGGATAGAACTTATAGCTGCGGAGGCGGACTGGAAAGCCCGCCCCACAAGGGAAAAAATCGGGTTTATACTTTTGTTCTTAGTCTTAAGGTAGAGGAGCCTACCTAATTAGGACGATTTTAATTAGAGGCGCCCTCGCTTATTTGTGGGGCACAATCACATCAAAAAAAGCATCTTCCAAATCATAACCAAACATCTGCGACATCGCCATCAACTTCGATTTACTGGGAATTCCCTGCTGATGCAACCAATCAGTCAACACAAAAATTTTGTTCATCAAAAACATTTCCAAAGCTTCAGGATTGTACTGAATACCTTGGGTGCGGTGGAACTGGTGTGGCACCAACATCGCGGCATAGCGCGCCAATTCTCCCGCTTTCCAATCCAGCAAAAATGGCAGCCAAGGGTAACAAGCATCCAAGCGAATAAACCACAGCCGTACTTCGGGAATTTCCGAAATTTCTCGCGGATCTAACTCTTCGCGCGGATACTCAATTTCAAATTGTAGCTGTTGTTCGTTTTGGGCGATCGCTCCTTCGGCCAGCCACTTTTCAATCACAGTCCGCACCGGAGACAAATCTAAACTGTTTATGCGATCGGCATCTATCGCTATCATAATACTCATAAAATTTCAACCTTATAGCGTTAAGTTTTCTCTATAATACCACCAATCACCAATCACCAATTATATCAAATCTATTAAATCCCGTATACTATAAATGTTGCAGGCATTCGCAAAATATCTTGAAAGACATCTGCGTTACTACCCATTAACCTGTGGTTTCAATCTTCGAGCAAAGATTTATGTAATCGTTCCTATTGCTCGTTGCCGAACTCTCACCCATTTTTCCCAAACTTGCTATCTTGCAAAGAATTGCCAATCCCCTGGATAATTCCCCGCCCGATCAAACCAATTCCCCGCCCTATAACCTGAGTCAAAACGTAAACAACGCCAGCACCCAACAGCGAGATAACCGCGCGAACTCTAGGTGCGATCGCATCCCTGGTTTCCAGCAGCAAAGTCAAGGCTAACTGCCACCCATAAAGCTGTGCTAACTCTAGATTTCTAGGAGCATAAATAGAAATTCTCTTAATTCCAGAATCGCCCAAAACAAACAGCCAAAACCTGCTTTCAAAAATAGCTTTCGGTTCCACAAAATATCTATCCCAGCTATATCTCCACGACAAATCATTCCGAAATCTCTCAATTTCTCGCGTCGAAATCAACTTACCATCGTAAAAAATTTGCTTAATTTCTTCAAGATTTGCCAAATTATTTAGTAGAGGCTGTACCACCCCGCTAGCAACTTGTATGGCCAAATTTTCTAACAAAGCTTCAGCTCGCTGCATCGCTTCCGGGCTGCCAGCAACACAAGAAATATTGTCAACTTTTAGAGGAACTTCAAATAGCAAATGTGCAAAAAAATCAACTGTCATCGGTATTTTGTCAAGGATTTCTGCTGCAACTACATCAGCATCTGCCAGCAGCATAGGCACAACTTCTATGCCGCTGCCTGCCAAGAAATAAGCAGCACTTCCCTCTTGGTTTTCTTCGAGTTTGAAGCTTGCTTGACTGCCATCAAAAACCAAATTTTCTTTCGTTTGTAGTGTATAGTATCTGCCAAAAAAATCTATGATTGTAGCCTCCCACAAATTCCGTAAAATAGCAGGCATTTTTGACAACAATTGAGTTTGCTGCACTTGCGAAAAGCGCAATTCTTCCAGCAAATCCTTTAACTTCCGCAGAATGGAAGTCATCAATTCACGCTTTTTGGGCGATCGCAAAATATCGATTTCCAAAGGCAAGCCAGTCAAATTCACCAAATCAAACTGCAATTTAGCTGCAGCCGAGTCAAACAAGCTACCTTGCCAATTAGTTCCAACCACCAAAGATTCACCCGAAACTTGGGAATTTGCTAATTGCGATTGAGAATTATTTAACAAATTCTCGCCTCTAATTTCTGCTTTCTCTCCTCCGCCTTCTCCCCTTTGCTTTCTGCCGAATACCTTCTCTTCTTTTCCTTCAAATAATAACTGACTGACAATCCAGCGAGCTGCCAGCAATTCTCGGCGGCGCCCGCTGAGTACAAGCCCATCTAAAATAGAGGGTAAATCTGTCGGATCTGCCGCTTTAATCTCTTGCAAATCAGCTTGGACAACCGCCAAAGTTGCATCTATTTCCCGTAGTCCAGAATGACAAAAATAAGCCAGCATTTTTTTGTGTACTGGCGTATCAACTGTCGGATTATCGGCATTTTTATCTGCAATTGCTGCGGAGTTTTCTACTGTTTGAACAACCGCTGCATTTAGTTCTATTTCCGGGTTAGTGCCCGCATCCGTCGCCCAATAAGTGCAGCCAGATGCCACCGCGCGAATAGCTTCGATTGTCAAGGAAATATCTCTACCTTTAGGACAATAGCCATTCGCGCCCGCCGCCTGTACCTGGGCCAACAGCTCCGGTGTCAGCGGCCCGCCTAGCAGCAACAGGGGCAGGTTGGGGTACAAACTTTTGAGTTCGCGACAAAAGGCCAGCGCCTCTGTTTGGCCCGATCGCGAATTTAGGATCTCCACAGCCAAAATTACCAAATCTGCGGGCTTCTTGGCTGCTCCAGAGCCGATCGATCGAGCTTCTAAAACCCGCAAAACCTCGGTTTCCGTTGAAACCTCTGCGACAACTTGCAAGTCTGGATACTGCTCGCAAGCGACTCGCAGCCCCAGCCGGAAAATAGGGTCGCCATCGATCGTCAGCACTTGGAAATTACTCACTTGATTTTAGATTGGAGATTTTAGAGCTCGATCGCGCGAAAACCCAATTATTCGGGGATCAAATTAGCATCAGGAGGCCCAGCCGATTCAGGAATCGAGGGCGGCGCGGGTTCCGGAGCCGGAGCCGGAGGAGCAGGTTCCGGAGCCGGAGCCGGAGCCTCTTCTCTCGCGGGTGGATAGTAAGGTTCCGCTTCCCTTGCGGGGGGATTGTAAGGTTCCGGTTCCGGTTCCCTTGCGGGCGGATAGTAAGGTTCCGGTTCCCTTGCGGGGGGATTGTAAGGTTCCGGTTCGGGAGCCGGGGCCTCTTGGCTCGCGGGGGGATAGTAAGGCTCGGGAGCCGGAGCCTGCTCGGGAGGAGGCGCGTATTCCTCTTGTCGGGGAGGAGGCGCGTACTCCTCCTGTTGCGGAGCCGGCGCGTACTCCTGTTGCGGAGCCGGCGCGTAATCGCGAGCGGGTTCCGGCGGCGGTGCACTGTTAGCTCTGAGTTCAGCACTCCAGCGCCCGATCGCACCTGCCGCCTCTGAATACAGGGCCCTACCGTAACCGATTTGGGAAGCCGTCTCGATCGCCGCTCCTAGACTGCCTTGAGATGCCAATTCCGCAGCTCGATCGAGAATCGGTCTGTCTTGAGCAACTTGCAGTTCGCTCACCCACTGATAGACATTATCCTGAGCTTTCGCATACAAAGTCCTACCGCTCTTAATTGCCGAAGCTTTTTCAATAGCAGCACTAAGTTTTCCTTGCTTCGCCAGGGCGATTGCTTCATCCAAAAAAGGCTGATCTTGAATAACTTCTATGCGTTTCGTCCACTGAGCCAATAGAGTTTGCGCCTCTATCCTGCGGGGGCGGTTTTGAGCGATCAGGAGTAGCTGAGCCATACCGCCCTTGAGTCCTTCAACCGTTTGCGGTTCTGCCAACTGCTTCGCCAGAGTCAGAAAAGATTGGTCTTCGATCCGCTGAATTTCCCGACGCCAAGCAGCCACCAAAGTTTGAGCGTGAACCCGCCGTGGCTGCTTAATTCCGATCGTTTGCGCTTGCTCGATCGCGAGTGCAAACGTTCCTATCTGACCTACACTAGCGATCGTGCTCGCCACTTGCAGACGCAGCAAATCTTGAAACTGCACCTGCAAATTTTCAATTTGAACTTGAGCTTGCTTGTAAAGAGGGCGACCCGGAGCAATTTGGCTAGCAGCCCCCTGCCCTTCCAGCAAGCTAAAAATGTGTTGCGGCAGCGGAGTTGATATCGACTGGTTCCATGTCACTGCCTGAGCTCTACCCAACTGCATCAAATCTTGAGCTTCCGCAAACAGCGGCGAATCCTGCGGCACCACTGAAGCAGCCTCGATCGCCCCCGGCAGGTCTTTCGCCCCTAACCGCTTAGTAGCCATTGCCAGCAAAGTCCGACTCCAGCCCTCAATTTCCTTCTCAGCTTTAGCGCGGGCAAAAAGCTGCGAGTCTATTTTACGAGCCAGGACGATCGCCTCAGCGAACTTTTGCGGAGTTCCGTCCTTCGCCAAATCTCTAGCCTCTTGCAAGCGCTGCCAGCCGTTTCTTTCCAAAGAAATCTGCTGGATCAGCTCGTTGTAACGCTTCTGACTCCAGAAAATATTTTCCAGCTTAAATAGAGCTTGAGCATAATCCCAGGCTTTCCTTAAATCCTCACTTTTCAAAGCTGCTAGGGCTGTATCGTAGAGTTTTTGGCCCTCCTGCCAATTTTTTTCCCAAGCAGTAACCGCCTCCTGTACCTCTGGGTAAGACGGACTGGTTTTCGGAATTTTCGCCACAATCTCCAGAGCACCCTTCAAATCGCCCCTCTCTATTTTTGCCCTGGCAAATCCTAGAATGGCTTTCGACCATTCCCCTATCAAATGTTGACCCTGCGAGTATAGCGGATGTTCTTTCGGCCAAGCCTGCACCAGTGCCATTGCCGATTCTAGCTGTTCTAGCTTGCCCGACTTAGCAGCTTGCTGAGCGCAGTAAAGTCGCTCTCCGTCCGCCGCCAGCGGCGACAGTTGCTGGCAATTCGGCGGTGGCGGCATCGTCAGCAACCACAGAAATGCAGCAGCACCGGTTACTCCAAATCCCACCAGGAGACTCAGCCAGATAAGCTGCCACTGCCAAAAAGTTCTTTTTCCCTCTGTCGGCAGCGCCGTTACTGAGGAACTCGCATCGCCTGTCGCCTCTGCACTGAACTGTGCCGTCGGTTTAGGGGATGGGTTGTATTGCGGTGGTGTGTGGAATTGGTCAGATTGTCGTCTCGCCATTACTTCAGCCTGTCCTGTAATGCGCACTAGAATGCGACACTCCCACATCAAATCTATAGATTATGATGTCGGCTTCTGACTCCTGTTAAGGAGATCGAGAACTTCCTTCAAGGTACTGGCCATCTTTCCCTCTACGGCGTTTTATAGTGAGGTTCGTGTCCAGCCCCACTGTTTGCTTCCGAGTATTTTAGGCTCTCGAAGCACGTAAATCATATCAGTTATCACACAGTTATTGACAGATCCCGGGGCCGTTTAGCAGAAAAAACAGTGTAAAGCCCCATCAGTCCATCAATTTTAGATTTTAGATTTTAGATTTTAGATTTCACTCTGCAGATCAAGTAGGGGAGGGATTAAACTAAGGTCTAATATTAAATCCGGATCAGAAATCCCTTTATCAGACTCAGCGGTTGAAACCAATCCAAAACAAACTATCCTCCACTCCAAGCGGATTAAAAAATAAAGGGGGCAGTAAAGCCGGATTTGCTCTACACTTTGAGCTGTAGCGACTAGAACTAATTTTTTTGGTTTAATCGTAAATTTTATTCCCGATCGCCAAACTTGCCGATCGAGTTTCATTTTTTTATTTTCCTTTTTTTCTATTGTGCCGAATTCCGGCTGGCGACGGCAAAAAAAACGATCGCACCCAGCAAAATACTTAAATCATTTTATACGACCGACCGGCCCAGCCCAAAGATCGGTTTTGCTTCCAACAGGCGCGACTTTACGCGACTTTATCCGTTACGAAGCCTTTGGCGTATCGCTGACACTGGATGCCTGGGTGGCTGACTCTGCTGATCGATACCCGTAGAAATCTATCCGGTAGTCTACAATTCTGACACCAGTTTGCTGTTGGATTTGCTCGATCAAGTCGATCGGCAATTCCACATGAACGTCTAGAATCTGAGCCGTATCAATACAATTGACGTGAGAGTGAGAGTCGCTGACATTGCCGTACAAACGTCCCTCCGAGCGTTCTATGCACTCAATAATCCCTTCTCTCGACAAAGCTTCTAGATTTTGATAGACAGAAGTATGACCGATCGAATGCGCTTTTTGGTTGAGGCGATCGTAAATTTCGCGAGCGGAGAGGTGTTCTTTTGCCTCCCACAAAAGTTCTAGAATAAATCGACGCTGGCGGCTCAAGCGCATTCCCATCGCCTGACAGCGGTTTAAAGCATCTTCTAATGAACGAATTGGTTTCACAGCTACCGCCTTATAAAGCCTGCTCGATTTTTAATTCTGGTACAATATTGCACGCCTACATATCCACTAATTCTAACGCAGGCTTGCCCAACAGTAGAAGGTAGAGGGCAAAAAATTCGAATGAGTGAATTTTTTCGAGTTGCTGCTCAACGAGCGGCTGTCAGCACCCACCAGAAAATTATCCGCCTCACAAATATTGCTTTGACTCTATCTTCTACTGCAACACCTCCTAGTTCGAGGATTTGATGGCGTTAACCAGTAACTTGGCAATTTCCGAGAGTTGCTTTTTGTTGAAAGTTTTGAGCAAAAGCTTGACTACCGCCTTCGGTTCGGCTGGAAGTGCTACTTGCTTCGACGCTGCGGCTGGGGCCGCTGGGGCGCTTGCCTCTGCTGGTTTTGGGCTTGCTGCCAAAAGTAGCAAATTTTTACTCGGAACGATCGTCTTGACTTTCCCCACTTGTACTAAATCGCCAGCTTCCTTGAGTTCTTTGATAATCAGCGGAGCTAAGACTTTATAAGAGTTTTTGGGATTAACGATCGCTGCTCTAGCGGTTTTTACTAAATTTTGCCAAGTCTCAATTTTACCTCCCAACTTATAGAGGCGAACGCACACAGCCGTCAACTCAGAGCGACTAGCAGCCGATTCTTTCTGCTTGAACACCTGCAACATTTCTTTGAGTAAAGTCATCACTTCAACAGCAAAATTCGCCGGCACAGCGCCCGCTGTTGAAGCTGCGGGGGTAGCAGACCCAGCAGCCTGCACTTTGCCCGACGCCAATTTATCGAGGTGAGTTTCCAGTTGAGCAAAAACAGGCATCACCTGCTGCACGAGTTTTTCTCCCTCCTCATTCCTCAAGCCGAAAGGCCCCTCCAGTCGCCCCAGCAAGTCCTTAAGCGTATCAACTCCCTTTAAAAATAGGGATTCTGCCGTTTGGTCAACTTGCTTGACGGGCCCGTCCTTGAGCACCTTAAAACAATCTTCCAAGCGGTGAGCGGTTGTTTTAATACTATCTAAGCCCAGCATAGCCGCCCCTCCTTTCACGGAATGGGCGGCTCGAAACATCTCTTGGACGCTTTCGGGGTCTTTCATCGTGGACTTTAAATCCACTAAACCATTTTCTAGAGTATCGAGGTGCTCCTTAGCCTCCTCTATAAACAAACGCATAATTCGGTCTTGCTGATCTGACACGACAGTCCTCCTAACAATCTCAGCACCCTCCAGAAAGCACCCTCTTGGCGGGATAAAACGCGACTCCTGCCCAGAGTCGGAAGCTCCCATGCAAAACATTCTAGCCTGCCTCAGCTAGCAGACTCAAAATACTGGTGTCAGGGCAATCTTAGCTCTAAAACTGGTGCGGTGGAGATTGAGCCTAGAGTTCTGAGGGAGTATCTGGAGCGACTTCAATACCCATTCCTTGTTTCATCATCTGCTGAGCCGTAATCAAGTCGCTTAACTCCTTGACTTCGACGCCGATGTCTTGGCAAGCCTTTTTCAGTTCCCGCTCGAAGGTGTTGAGGTCGTCTCCGTAGCCGCAAAGCTTCGCGGCTGTGGCGATTCCTTGTTGGGCGTTAGCTTTGGCGCAGTCGATCAATTCAATGCCTTTGAGGGGTTGGGAGGATGCCATAATTTCAAGCCACAATTTATCTTTTCTCCCACTGTACCTAGAAGGTTGAGGTCGATCGATCTATCGAAAGGCATGAAAAATCCTATCTGTACTGAGTGTTACCAATTCATACCTATTTTTTGGGAGTTCCTGCGAAGATGGCAGTAGTTGAGATTTTCTAACCCTTACTGTGCGTAAATTACACTAGATTACTGTGAAAAATGTTTCCCAATCTAAAATGCACTGGGTCTGGAGCGTCCGGCACCGCCTGTTTGTGTCTGTTCTCTTTGCTATGGCAGTTGCTGTGTTGCTGCCACCTGACTATCTCCCCCTGACTCGGACGCTGTGCATTTGGAACGCGGGCGCGGTCAGTTTTCTGATTTTGACTTGGATGCTGATGCTGCAAGGCACTCCCGAAATGATGCGCCACCACGCTCAGCAGTTGGATGCCGGCCGCTTAACAATCTTAAGTACGATCGTGGCAGCGGCTTTTGCTAGCTTGTTAGCCATCTTCTTCCTGCTGCGCGATACCAAAGGCCTGTCGCCGAATTTGCTATTTCTGCACTTGGGGCTTTCTGTCCTCACAATTGTTGGGTCTTGGATGCAGGTGCACACTATCTTCACCATGCACTATGCCCGCAGCTACTACAAAAACCGCAGCAAGCAGCACGACAGTTACTTACAGGCGGAGGGTTTGGATTTTCCGGGCGACGAGGAACCTGACTACAAAGATTTTTTATATTTCTCCTTTGGTATTGGGATGACTTGCCAAGTTGCAGACGTGCAGATCACTTCTCGTTCCACGAGGTATCTCGTGCTTTTTCACAGCGTGCTGTCGTTCTTTTTTAACACTGCTATTCTGGCTATGAGTGTCAATATTATTGCTGGATTGAGTTGAGATGATTCTGTCGCAGATGCTGGGATTTTTTTTTAATGGGCGATCGAGCTTGTTTTAGGGCGCTGCTTATTGCCCGAATTCCAGTGTTAGACGCAAGAAAGTCAGGCTAATCACCAAATTTTGCATAACTCAATAGAAAATTTTAGTTTTCAGGAGCGAGTTAGCGCGAGGTTAGAGATAAAAATAAGCTAAAAACAGCTTGGTGTAATACTCTGAGGATACCTATGAAAGCCCTACAGATTCTCTGTAAATCTAAAGTTATCTACTAACTGCTCAAGAAACCTCTCATGACTAAAAGCATACGACTCTTGAACTAGAGATTTGTTCTTCAGTTTAATTGTTTGCTCAATTCTGATCAGAGAATTGAAATAGTACTTATGAAGATAATCTTCTTGAATATAACCCAATAAATCTTCTGCCTTTAATTGGTCTTCCTTCCATAGTTTAAATTTGATAATGCTCTTTTTACCTGCATCTGGGTCATAAATATTATATGCATTAAGTAGAATGTCTCCTTTAGAGATGATGTAACAAAGCTCCCGGATTGGTCTGACGCTATGCCCTTGTTCACGTAAACCTGAAAACATTCGATTTCCCATGACAATACATGAACATAATTGGGATGGCAAAAAATTAGGCTGTGTTTTAATCTTCTTTGCTAAATACGTTCTGAAAGGTTCTTGCTGCCATAAATCTTGGAAGCGAGTCAATTGAGTTGCGGCTTTCTGAATGCAATCATAAGTGGTTCTCAATTCAAATACATTACAAGGATGCAAGGAGTTTTTGCATTCAAATATAAATAGGCAATTATCTACAACAGCTAAGACATCTACCTCGCCTTGAGTCCCCTCAAAAGAATATTTTAAATTGGTTGCAAATATTGATGATACTGGTTTTAAGCATCTCTCCATCTCCAGAACAAGTGGATCTGCAGATGATTCTGAATCAAATCTAAAATTAATTGATTGAAGAATGTTTCTACAAAGATCAGAGTTAGTTAAAATTCCCAGAGGTAAAAGTATCCAATCTTCAACATTAATAAATGGGTGCGTTTGTAAATCAAATCTCTTCTTGTCTAATCTCCAAGTAAATAACTCAAAAATTTCTTTTGCCTTTTGTTCTCCCAAAAAACTAGCCAATAAATCTTTGAGTTCATTGGCTTGTAAAACAGGCATAGATCGCCAAAATAACTTAGACTTAAAGAGATTTTTAGAGTCTATATACTCCGTAAGAACGAATAACATAAATGCAAATAACCGTTGTACTTTAATGATATCGAATAATGATAAACTTTGGGAAACTGGGATTTCATTTACTTTTTTATAGTCAATAAATAAATTAGTTTCAAGTTGTTTGAGAATAATCTCCTCTTCTACAAAAAGACTGTTACTGTCCAAAAACTTACTTAAAATTTGAGGGTGAAATTGCATGACAATGCGTTTTAAAGGACTGTCTATAATCTTAAATGTAGAGTCTTTAAACTTTTGATAATACGCCTTTGAAAATTCCAATATAGAGGGGGATTTTTCTGTTATTTCTGATAATTCTGACAGAGAATCAAACGAGTTAGCAATTTCTTGCATAGATTGTCTTGTGTAGCCGAGACAACGGCTCATCTCGAACTTTGGGTCAGGTGCTTTTAAAATAATTTTTGCATCATTTTGTATAGCTGTATAACCAAAACTATCTACAAGCACTTCAGACTCTTGAAAAAAAATTAATTTGTTAAAATCCTCTAATTTGTCAAGGTAATATTTATCGTTTAAGCGTTTTTCATTGACTTTATTAATATTTGATTTATCTATAACCTTTTTGTCATGGCTATGATAAAGATATAAAGAAAAGGCTGAAGCTAGCTCTTCCTTACATACAGAGTAGCGATTAGCGCGGTCTTGTTGAAGACCATCAACTGGCCAGAACAATGAATCAACTTCTTGAGGATCATCAAGTGGCCAGAAGAATGAATCAACTGCAACTAGGTAACTTTTAATCTCAAGATAATCAACCTCTTTAAGTAAAACCTTAAATAAGGTTTGAATATTTCTTGAGATGGAAAGAAGCGATTTTATAGATTTAAAGTAAATTTGGCTATCCTGGCTGATGTTTATTTTCCCAGTTTCATTTATCAAAGAATTAAGTATCTGAGATTGGTAATCATAGTTTGAGCATCGAAGTACACCAAATTTTCGTAGTTGACCTACAAATTCCGCCTCACTTTGTTGTAATCCCGCTCGAAATAAGTTTAAGGCTAGCTTTTGATCTCTGTCTGAGATGGCTTGCTTTAAATCCTGTGCAATTTGCTTTATATTTTTCATTAATTAACTGGTAGGGTGGGAGCAACAAAGCTATCATTGATAGTCTTCTAGTGGACTTCAAAAATTGCTGAAAGATTCCTCAAGACATACCATTACATGGCAATGAAATCCGCTCTCTAAAAAAACGCTAAAACCGCATTTTCAGGGGTTATTTTTCAGCGGTTATGATGCGGCAGTCGTAACGACTACCCCTAGGCTTTGCCTAATAAATTTATAACTTTAGGGCATTCCAACGTCAAGACACCGACAATGAATTGAGCTATCTAGGTGATGGGAAGGAATTTTTAATGCTGATTTTCCCACCCAAAGCCGATCACCCTCGATCCCGCGACACTACAGCAAACGGGCGATCGCACGCCCCCGTTCTGCCAATCTCAAAATTTCCTGACATTTTTGTTGCTAAAACGAAGTCATTACGAGTATGATTTAATAAGAAGCAAAACAGACCAACGCCATGAGGATCGAAGAAATACCCCTCAACCAGATTCGCCGCCCCCTGCCACGAGTCAACGACCAAACCAAAGTCGCCACCCTCATGGAATCAATCCGCGAGGTAGGTTTAAACGAACCCATCGACGTGCTAGAAGTAGATGGTCAGTATTACGGATTTTCGGGCTGCCATCGGTACGAAGCTTGCCAGCGTCTCGGTTTAGAAACTATCCGCTGTAAAGTACGCCGAGCTACCCGTGCGGTGTTGCAGATGCACCTAGCCTGAGCCTTTCAACAGAAATTCACGACAGGCAAATATTCTCTTGCCCACACCTTTCTAAGATATTCGATCGACAATCACTAATAACAAGGTAAAAACCTATGACTACCAACAACCACAAACAACATCTTTACCCGACCCGCATTGATATGTCAGCCGCCACCCGCTCTCAAGTAGTCGGGCTGCTCAACGCCACGCTGGCAACGACTCTGGACTTAAAAACTCAAGTCAAGCAAGCTCACTGGAACGTTAAAGGCATGGATTTCTACCAGTTGCACTTGCTGTTTGACGAAATGGCAACAGAACTCGAAGAATACATCGATTTGGTTGCCGAACGGGTCACAGCTTTGGGCGGTTTGGCTGTGGGAACAGCCCGCAGTGCGGCTGCTGATTCGATTTTGCCAGAATTTCCTTTCGACATTTTAGACGGCAAAGAATACGTGACGGCTTTGGCCGATCGCTACGCACCCTACGCCAAACACCTGCGAGTCGCCATCGACAAAACTGGCGAACTCGGCGATGCTGATACAGCGGATCTGTACACCGAAATTTCGCGGGCAATTGACAAGCGTTTGTGGTTCCTAGAAGCGCATTTGCAAAGTTCTGCGACAACTGCAACAGTCGCCGCCGAAAAAGTAGCAGTCAAATAGCCACAAAAAAAGTTGTGGGGTGGGCGCCCGAGCCCGCCCCACAGATGTATTTCCTTAAGGCTCGTGACAGTTTACGATCGAGAATATTCCTCTTCTGTCACTCTAGGCAGAGTATAATAGGACAAAATCTCTCAAACCTGAGCTGGGTCTATGGTTAAGCC
>NZ_JAUBQU010000219.1:0-4788 GCF_036701435.1 Microcoleus sp. Pol12A5 | reverse complement strand
ATGGGTCAATTGCTATCAGAATCCGATACCCAATTGCAAACATGGAAAACCCAGATTTTAGCAGCCGTGGGAGACAACGGACAAGTCTTGATTGATGTGATTCCTGAGTTAGAAGGAATAATTGGCGCTCAACCTCATGCAACAGAATTGTCAGGAAGTGCTGCCCAAAATCGCTTTAATCTGCTCATGCAGAAATTTGTGCAAGTTTTCACGAGTAAAGAACATCCTTTAGTGATGTTTTTGGATGACTTGCAATGGGCGGATTCAGCCTCCCTGAATTTGCTACAATTATTGATGATGGATACGGGATATTTATTAGTATTGGGGGCCTATCGAGATAATGAAGTTTCGCTTGTGCATCCATTTATCTTAACAGTGGATGAGATAGTTAAAACAGGGGCAAAAGTGAATAGGATTTATTTGCAACCGTTAAGCGAAACCGATATAAATTTGTTGATGGTGGATACGTTGAATTGCGAATTATCCCTGGCCCAACCTTTGACAAAATTAGTCTATCAAAAAACTCAGGGAAATCCTTTTTTTGCTACTCAGTTTATCAAGGCATTACATGACGATAAGCTAATTAGCTTTAATTGGGAGATTCGGCATTGGCAGTGTGATCTTGCCCAAGTTAAAGCCTTAGCGATTACTGATGATGTCGTTGAATTCATGGCTTGGCTATTGCAGAAGTTGCCACCAGAAACTCAGGAGGTTCTCACATTAGCTGCATGTATAGGATCGCACTTTGATTTGAATACGTTAGTAATTGTCAGTGAGCAATCTCCGGGAATGACGGCTACGGCTTTATGGAAAGCATTGCAGGAAGGTTTGGTGATTCCCACGACCAAAATCTATAAGTTCTTTACCCAATCGGATAGTAATGAAGTTTTCAATTCTTCAGCTAATCCAACTTATCGATTTTTACACGATCGCGTCCAGCAAGCCGCATATTCACTCATTCCCGATTCACAGAAAAAAGCAACTCATCTCAAAATCGGACAATTACTTCAGCAAAATTTTTCAAAAATAGAGCAAGAAGAAAAAATGTTTGATATTATCGGGCATTTGAATCGAGGAATTGAGTTAATTACCCAACCTAGCGAACGAGAAGCCTTAGCTAAACTGAACTTGGCAGCCGGTTGTAAAGCCAGAAATTCTACCGCCTACATGGCAGCTAGAGTTTATCTGCAAACAGGCATTGATCTACTAACAGCCAACTGCTGGCAAAGGCAGTATGAATTAACCCTGAACCTCTATGTTGCTGCTGCCGAAGCTGCCTATTTGAATGCTGACTTTGACAGCATGGAAGAGATAGCAGTACAAGTGTTGCAAGCAGCCCAGACAATCTTAGACAAAATCAAAATTTACGAAATTCAAATTGCCGCCCAGACAGCACAGAGCAAGTCACTAGAAGCCATTGCAGTAGCAAGAGAAGCACTCTGGCAATTGGGGGTTGAACTACCCACCGAAGCTGACGAAGCTTTGATTGGTAAAGCGCTAGAAGCCGTTGCCAGCCAACTCCAAGGTAGACGGATTGAAGAGCTAGTTAATCTGCCGGTGATAACTGATGCCAAGGCTCAGGCTGCCATGCCACTATTAGCAACATTATATTCTCCTATCTTTCTGGGAATGCCCGGTTTGCTGCCCCTACTTAGCAGCAAGATGGTGAGTTTATCGCTCTCCTTTGGGAATGCGCCAGCATCGACGGTGGGGTATGGCATTCACGGACTGGTGTTGTGTGCCTTTTTGGGAGATGTGGAAACGGGGTATGCCTTTGGTAAATTAGCACTTTTATTGCTTGATAGGTTCAATGTCCGGGAATTCAAGTCCATGATTCTGAATCTATTTGGAGCCTTTATTCAGCATCGCAAAGAAGCAATGAGGGCAGTGATACTGACGACGAAAGATAGCTATAGGTGGGGCATGGAAACTGGCGATTTTCTAAGTGCTGGCTACAGCATGGTCACTTACAGCTATATGAACTTTTTCAGTGGAGTAGAACTGAGCAATTTGGAATCAGAAATAGCAAGTTACAGCGCCGCCTTGGCTCAGGTAAAGCAATATTCGGCTCAGATTTATGTAGATATGGTGCGGCAGACGGTGAATAACTTAAAGGAAGTCGAGATTCTGTCGGATTGCTTAATCGGTCCGGCCTACGATGAAACAGTGATGATGCCCAAGCATAATCAGGATTATGAATTCACTGCCATCGCCGAGGTTTATATCTACAAACTGTTGCTGGCTTACTGCTTTGGTAACTACAAAGAGGCGAACAATTATATTAGCCAAGCCCAGCCCTATTTGATAGCAGTACCGGGATGTATTTTTATTCCAATTTTCCATTTCTATGCAGCCCTGACGTACCTGGCACTTTTACCCACACAGCCAGAAATTGAGCAAGCTGAAATTCTCGCCTCTGTGGAAATCCATCAAACTACTCTGCACCAGTGGGCGCAAAATGCTCCGATGAATCATCTGCATAAATGGTATTTGGTTGAAGCAGAACTGCAGCGGGTTTTGGGCAATAAAGCAGATGCACTGGAAATGTACGATCGCGCTATCCAACTCGCTAAAGAAAATCTATTCATCAACGAAGAAGCCCTCGCCAACGAACTAGCAGCTAAATTCTACTTGGGATGGGGCAAAGAAAAAGTAGCTCAAGCCTACATGATTGAAGCGTATTATTGTTATGCCCGATGGGGAGCTAAAGCCAAAATTGAGGATTTGGAAAAACGTTATCCTCGCCTACTCGGTATTATCCTTCAGCAAGCTCAAGCCTTTAGTTCATTAAAGGAAACGATCGCCCGCGGAACAATTACTTATAATACCAACTCTTCTAGCAGCAACTCTGAATTTCTCGATTTGCCGACTCTGATCAAAGCCTCTCAAGCCATTTCTGGGGAGATTGAACTAGATAAACTCCTGACTACTCTCCTAAAAATAGCGATCGCGAATGCTGGGGCAACTAAGTGTGTCTTATTGCTCAAACAAGAACAGTATTTACAGGTAGTGGCTCTTGTAGCAGAGGGACAGGAACCTAAGCTATTACCATCAATACCTCTAGAATCTAGTCAGGATGTAGCGATTAGTTTGGTTAACACTGTCAAGCGTAGTTTGAAACCTTTGGTAATAGTTGATGCTAGGGTAAGTTCCCAGCTTGCGAGCGATCGCTATATTGAACAGCACCAGCCGATCAGTGTTCTTTGTATTCCAATTCTTAATCAAGGGCAGTTGATAGGAGTTTTCTACCTGGAAAATAACCTGACGGTTGGGGCGTTTACGAGCGATCGCATTGAAGTGCTAAATTTGCTGGCTTCTCAAGCTGCTATTTCTTTAGAAAATGCCCGTTTGTATCAAGAATCTCAACAAGCATTAACCGGTCTCAAACAAGCACAAGTAAAAATAGTTCAAAGCGAAAAAATGTCAGCGTTGGGAAACTTAGTGGCTGGGGTAGCTCATGAAATTAATAATCCAGTGGGTTTTCTGACTGGTAATATTCAACCAGCTTTAGATTATATCAAAGATTTATTTGGATTGCTCGATTTATATGCACAAAAATATCCGCAACTCGATCCAGAGATTCAAGAAGAAATCGATAACATAGATCTTGATTACATCCGAGAAGATTTACCCAAATTAGTAGGTTCGATGCGGGAAGGCGTGAAGCGGATTCGAGATATTAGTAACAGTCTGCGAAGCTTTTCCCGTGCCGATACTAACTATCCCGTAGCTTGTAATATCCACGATGGCATCGACAGCACCATTATGATCCTGAAACATCGCCTCAAGGCTAACGAAAATCGTCCAGAAATCAAAGTGATTAAGGAATACGGTAATTTGCCACAAGTGGAGTGTTATGCCGGCCAGTTGAATCAAGTATTTATGAATTTGTTAGGTAATGCGATCGATGCTTTGGATGAATCAAATCAAGGGCGACATTATGCAGAAGTAGTCAATGAAATCACCATTAGAACCGACATTTCTCTGGACAAAAAACAAGCGATAATTTGCATCAAAGATAACGGCGTGGGCATGAGTGAAGCAGTGCAAGAGAAGATTTTTGATGAATTATTTACTACCAAGGGAGTAGGGAAAGGGACGGGGTTGGGATTGGCGATCGCTCGTCAAATTGTGGTTGAGAAACATGGAGGGGCGATCGAGGTAAATTCTCTATTGGGAGAAGGGACGGAGTTTACCATTTTCTTACCGATGAAAGGATAAGACGATATCTATAGATGGCAATCTTTTTATTCAACAATGAAAAAAGAAGAGAAGCGGTAGAGTCTTTCTGCTGGGGGCGAAATCAGTTATCTCACCGTTAGACTTGACTAAGAGAAGTGTATAATAAGTTACAGAAGTCAATGTCTAAGATGGAGTAATCCAGAGGAGTACCGCAGTGGATTTGACAAACCAAATTTCAGAATATCATCTGGTTGAGCAATTATACTGCGGCTCCAGAACCCTAGTATATCGAGCGCTCCGAGAAACAGACCAGATTCCGGTTGTCATTAAACTATTAAATCGAGACTATCCCAGCTTCAGCGAACTGCTGCAATTCCGCAACCAGTATACCATCGCCAAAAATCTACGTCTGCCGGGAGTCGTTGAACCCTACAATTTAGAGTCCTATCGCCACAGCTATGCCCTAGTAATGGAGGATTTTGGCGGTATTTCTCTGCGAGACTACGCCCAAGAACGCAAGCTGACTCTAGCAGAAATATTGGAAATTGCCATTCAAATAACTGATATCCTTGACGGACTGTACCGAAACAGAGTCATTCACAAAGA
>NZ_JAUBQU010000060.1:0-38967 GCF_036701435.1 Microcoleus sp. Pol12A5 | reverse complement strand
TCGACGCATTCGGCCACCGCAATTGCGTCACCGGACACTCTCGCCCCGCCACAACAACTACAATCCCCAATTTGTAATCCAATGCCCTCAACAACCGCCGAAACCACTCATCTTGATACCAAAAAGTTGCGCCTTGAGAATTGCGTTTTTCATCCCACATTTTCTCGTGAGTATCGAACAGCATCACGAGGCGATCGGGTTTATTTTTGCCAGCCATTGCCGCATTCAAATCCCCAGCAAACAATTTCGGCAAACAGTCGGTTAACTCAGTATCAATATCTAGACGGCGAATTTCCTCCGCCTTTTCATCGCTGACGCCCAAGCGATTTTGAATTAATTTCGTCGCCCGCTTGATGCCGCCCAATTTATCTATCCCTTTGAGCACCGCCACCGCTTGCGCCACCACCGGAAAATCTGCAAAAGTTTCAATTATAGGTACCACCAATTCCGCCACATCATCGGGGAAAAGTTGGTTGAGAGTTGCCTGTGATTCGCCTTTGTTCAGCAAATACCAAAAGCAAGCAAAGTCATAATTGGGAAATTTAAATTTATATTTTTTAGTGCCTGCTGCAATATTGCGCCGCAGCATCAGCAAGCCGTAAAATCTATCTTGCGGTTTATCTTCTTTAATCGGTATCAATCCGAAATCGTGCCTGACTGCGGGGATGGGAGTGTAGGTTTTAGCTGCTGCATAGCGGACGAAATTAGCAACTTCGGCGGCTTGCGAGTCAGGGAGTTCGCGCCATTTTTGCCACACCTCCGGTGCAAATCTTTTGCAGCAGTGAAACTCCAAGTGTTTTAGCAGCAATGACTTGCCGTTGCCTCCATCCCCGAAAAAATACAAAATTTGTTCTGGAGGCGGGTCTTCGTTTAAATAAAAGGCAAATCGGCGGGTAAATTCGTATCTGTCGGTGAAGAGTTGGAGTTTGCGATCGTCCCCGATTGATTCGCTTTCAAAATCTTCGTCGTCAATTGGCATAAGTGTGCGGGTGAGGTGTTAATTTAATTATAAGCAAAAATTAGATTGAATCGGCGATTGAAATCGCTTCTTGTCAAACAAAGTACGCCTTCGCGGACTAAGAGATAAAGGAAGTATTTAACCCGGATTTAGCATAAATCTTCAGTCTTCATAGCGAAGACTTTAACTTTGAGGCAGGGGTTTAAACTCCTGCCCGATCGCAACGATCGTGTGCTGGGAGTGGCCGAAAGTTTGACTATTAAGCGGTTTCAACCGCCGAAGAAACTGCAACAAATGGTGACAGAGAAATAGAGCTGTGTTAGAACAGCTATCGATCGACCACCCAAGCTATCTTAGAAAAGACGCTAGCGAAAGCACAGTCATGGCACCTCCCACTAATCCAAATCCGGCGGATTCATCTGCAAAACAGTCTCTAGAGGCTGGGCTAGCAGCTTTGAAACAGCAGGATTACCCCACCGCGATCGCCCTTTTAGAATCCGTTACCCAAACCGCCGCCAATCAGTCGTCGGGAATCCGCGCGCAGATGGGGTTAGTGGCTGCGTACAAAGCAACCGGTAATCGGAAAAAGGCGATCGCCCTGTGCTCTTCCCTCGCCAAAAGTCCCAACTCTCAAGTCAAAACTTGGGCCGATCGCGCTTTAACAGAATTAACCCCCCCTCGCCCCTCAAAACCACCGGCAAATAAACCAAAATCCCCAGAAACTCCCCCCGAAACAGGCTTTGTCGCCTTTGATGCCGGAACAAAATCGCCGAAAAAATCGATTGGGGGCGATGGCTTACGCCCCGCTTCGCTACGACCGACCGCAGATAAAAAAACAGGATTTTTACCTTTAGAGCCGACTGCAGCGCCTGGAAACGCCAAATCGCAACCGATTTCCCCGCCACCTCCATCCCCCACAAGCCCGACTTCTGAACTGGAAAACTCGACCGAAACTGCACCGGATACCGCAGAAATTAGCGGCGAAAATAGTTCCGGTTCCCCAACAGATATCCCCGGAGTCGCCAGCCCAGATACTTACCAACTCACTTGGCGCGAAGCAGGGCGCGCGAAAAGCCCGCGCCCCCTCAAACCGCTGAAGTTGCTGGAGTTTCGGCTGCAAGCCGTTGCAAGTGCGATCGCCCTATTTTTCCTAGCCCGGTTTATCCTGCAATTCCTGCTGACAAACACTAATTCTCTGTTGGTTCAGCTTTACATATTCAGTAGACTGCCTATTTTCGCGCCGATTCAGCTTTTTTACCGCGATCCAACTCCGTTTGTTCAGATGGTTTTTGGATTGCTTTTGGCCTCGTCTCCCTGGCTGATAGACGCGCTGCTGAAACTGTTTTGCGGCATCGAAACTCTGCGCGGGTCAGTTTTATCGAAGCACAGCAAGGAAGCTAGTCGGGTACTGCGAAGTTATTGTACCAAGCAAAATATGCCGGTGCCGGTGCTGAAACTCTTGCCGCTGAATGTTCCTGTAGCTTTCAGTTACGGCTGTTTGCCCCGTTTTGCTCGGATTGCTGTGAGTCGCGGGCTGTTGGAACAGTTGACGGATGATGAAATTGCCACTATTTTCGCCCGGGAGTTGGGCCATATCTCTCACTGGGATTTTGCGCCGATGTCGCTGGCGCTGCTGGTGATTCAGATTCCTTACCTGATTTATTGGCAGGTGGCGCACTGGCAAGAGCGGTTGTGTGATTTAATGACGATCGAGTTTTTGCGTTCTGCTGTCAAATTTGTGGCCGCTGCAATTTCTGCTATTAGTTACGGGATTTATAAGTTGTTGCGCTGGCCGATGTTGTGGCTGTCGCGCCGCCGAGTATATTTTAGCGATCGCACTGTTGCGGAAATTACGGGTAATCCTAACGGTTTGACGCGGGCATTGTCTAAAATTGCGATCGGCATTGCTGATAATATCGAGCAGCAAAAACAAACTAGCTTTTTCCTGGAAAGTTTCGATCTATTGTTACCTGTAGGCGTTGGACAAGCTGTAACCCTTGGTTCTGCTGCATTACACGCGCCGCTAGAACAGATTTTGCTGTGGGATGTCAGCAATCGCGAACGCAATTGGTTGACGGTTAACCGCGCGCATCCTTTGCTGGGAGAGCGTTTGAAGCTGTTGGCTCTTTATGCTCAATTCTGGAAGCTAGAGACAGAGTTAGATTTGGCAAACGCGGGAGTGCAAGAACAACCCCGCAAAGGAAAATTATCTCTGTTTAAGTCAATACTCGAATTTAAAGATTCAAAACTATTTTTACAGGGTGCGCCGTTTTTTGGAATTCCGATGAGTTTGGCGATAGTCGGGGTGCTTTGGCTGATTGGGGGGATTTTTTCGAGGACGAGTATTTGGCAGTTGGATTGGCTTTGGGGCGATCGATCGATTCTTTGGGGCTGTTTGCCGATCGGATTTAGCATCGGTACTTTGATGCGGATCAATTATTTCTTCCCGGACATTACACCGCGAGAAACCGCTTCGCCGAGTTTGCCGGAAATTTTGTCAAATCCCGATAGTTTGCCGCTGGATGCTGAACCGGTGCGGCTGGAAGGGCAACTTTTGGGTCGATCGGGTATGAGTAATTGGCTGGGACAAGATTTGATTTTGCAAACGGCGACAGGGTTGGTGAGGTTGCACTATGTTTCGAGGTTTGGCTACATTGGCTCTTTGTGGCCATTTTTGTTCAAAGAGACGACTCGCCCCAGCGATTTGATCGGAACATCTGTTGTGGCGACTGGTTGGCTGCGCCGGGGTGCTACTGTGGCGATCGACCTTGAAAGTCTCCGCAGTCAAGGAGGGAAAGTCAGTGACAGCGGACATCCGATTTGGTCGGCGATTTTGGCTTTTGCTGCTGCTTTTTGGGGCGCATACATCATTATCCAGGGCCCTAGGTGAGGAATAACGATCGGATTGTGGCGTGAGTCGCCAACAACGCGCATCCTCGTTCGGTTTTGAGTTAAACAGGGGATTGGCGATCGGATTCTGAAGTTGCTCCCTACGCACCCTACAGTCTATCCCTTACATCCGTTAAATCCGTTACATCCGTTACAAAATCTGTTGCCGAACTTGCCTCTTCCTTCGTAAAGAAAAGTTGCTTTTTTGCCAGCAGCCTGTTACATTAGTTTACAGGAATTAAATTGAACGAAACAGCGCGATAACTTCAGTTGGCTAAAATCCCTTAAGGCATTGCGTAAAAATTGTCAACATCCCAACACAGCAAGTACAGCCAGCCGCTTGTCGGCTGTTTTTTTTCGACCGCTATTTTTGCTGGGCGGGATGAATTCTCAAAAGTGATTCAGATGTGGTTTCCGTTAAATTCAGACTGAAATCTTCCTAAATAACTAGCTCTGTTACCAAGGCTGTGATACCTTTAAAGAATGCTCGGACTCTGCCGGGCCTGATTTAAGGGATAGCGGGTAAGTGAGTAGTTCTCAGCATTAGGAGCGACATTAGGAGCGAGGTAAGATTACTGGCTGAAAAAATGTTAGCCATTTTATCCATCACTGTATTAAACTGAATACTGGCATTCCGATCGCTTGCAATTGACATCCTTGGACATAAATTTCTAGACGGCGCTGGCTATAAACATTCTGAATCAAAACCGGAAGCAAGTAATACAGAATAGCCAATAGCCTAAACATTTGAGTGATGACTAAAAGTTTACACAACAACCTGAGATTTAAAAGCTCTCTGCATCGGCGGTTAAGTTCCGGCCTTATCAGAGTAAATCATCTTTTTGTTCTAAAAGGTGGGGGGAGCTGTCAAGGTTGGTGGGAGGAATGCGCCAATTCTCGGGTTATGTGCTGTTTGTCTGAAGTCAATATTCAGTTGACTTCAGGTGATTCTGTTCGAGCAAATTAATTAAAATCCAAGTCGGGAGGAATTTTTCATGTCTATTCGTCTTTATGTTGGCAATCTACCGAAGGAACTCGATCGCCAAGAATTGCAAGAAGTTTTTGCGCCGGAGGGCGAATCTGTTACCACCAAGGTAATTACAGACCGCAAAACTGGAAAATGCAGAGGATTCGGTTTTGTGACGGTGCTAACCGACGAACAAGCCGACCAAGTTATTGAGAAATACAACGGCTTGATGTTCAAAGAAAACCCGCTGAAAATAGAGAAGGCATTGCCGCGCTCTAAGGGTAAATCAGAGAAGGGCGAAGACGATCAGCAGCAGTCGCCGCAGTCACCGCAATTGGTGTCGGCGTCTGCGTCTGTGCCTATGCCTGTACCTGCGCCGCAGCAACAGCAGCGCTCGGCTCCCCCTACCCAAGGTGGAGGCGGTTCCAGCAAAAGCAATCGTCGTCGGGGTGACAACAACAAGTCTCGCCGCAATCAGTCAGCAGCAACGGTGTCGAGCGCTGATTCCGGCTCAGTGCAGCCAGATCCGCGCTGGGCGAGTGCTCTGGAAGAACTCAAGCAAAGATTGGTGGAAGCTCAGACTACTAATTAGTCGCAAATGGCGGCTAATTGCTGCTGCCTCTCGACTGTGGTTGACTGAATGTATCTGGAAGTGCGATCGAGAATCGGTCAAAAAAGCCTGTTGTCGATCGCACAATTTTATTGTAAAAACCTCTAAGGATCGTGAATTAAATAATTTGCATAAGCCTGTGGGATGGGCGTCTCGCCCGTCCTTTATAGACGGGCGAGACGCCCATCCCACAAGAATAATCACGCATTGCAGGTTATTTAATTCTTATTTCTAATATCTAGCGCAGTGCGGTAAAATAACCACGATCGCGCAAGTAGTGAGGATTTAATTCCTCCCTATAAAAATTTTGATTTTGGTCGATCGACCGGACACGATGTAATATCGTGAGAATGGTTGGCAAAAAAACCCGGTTTCTGTGAAAATATAGAGTTGAGCAGCGAAACATCTAGAAAGAAACCAGGTTTTTAGCCCGTCTAAACAAGTCATCTTTATTCGATAGGCCCGAATTCGATTGTCTCAATAAACTCAAAAATCTTGTTCATAATTCCCTCAACTTCAGACTCCAGGGAACCCAACTCATTCCCCTCCTGATAAATTCGCTGACAGCTTACCGTGTAGCAAAAATCGTCAGCAATAAAAGCCATAAGTCCCCGGTAAGCATCCAACCGAGTCAGAGGGCCATCGTTTTTCTGCACGCTGATAGTTGCACCCCCAGGCAAATCTAAAACCACGAAATAAGCTTCTTCATCTTCTAAATATTCTGCGTGGAGTAACTTAGAATTGGGAACATTAGCAAGAATTGCCTGAGAAACAAAATTGTCGAGAAAAGACTTGAGATAAGCTTCCTCGCCAACCGACTCGATTGTTTCTTCAACTTCACCAGCAACAGGGAAATAATCAATTTTCAGCAAAACCCCAAAGTCGTCTGAAAATGCGACACAGCTTTCTTGCTCATCAATTTTACCACCTCGTTCCTCGTCAACTGGAATGGGAACGCTAAAATTGCCTTCCGGAGATACATACCATGCCCCATCGAAATCAGACTCTTCGCCCTCTACTTCGGAGTAAGCACCAATTACATCCTCAATAATTTCTGCAGCTTCCTCCTCTTCCACACCTAATGCTTGCTGGAATTCTTGGAGAAAAGCCTCGTGCTTCTGGGATATTTCGCCATCTGCGACAAACATTGCTGCGGTTATTGCAAAAGTATCCAAAACTAACTCATCTGGCATAGATTCCCAAGCAGTATTAAATAATGCTCCTAAACCGTCTTGGGCGACAATACCGTCGAATCTTTGAAACATTGCGGACATATCATCTTCCGAGTATTCAGCAAAGATTTCTGATTCCCAAAGTATGCTTTCTAAGATATCAGCATCCGTGTCAGGGGAATTTGCCTCTGCTGCCACAAATGCTACCGCTGCTACGGATTCTTCTAAAGTCAAGCTTGCTTCGGATTGGTCTTCTGAATTGAATATTTTATCAAACTTGGCCACAGGTTTTGCCCCGCTAGTGTTTAGTTTTGCTATTCATAGCAAATTTATGACATAAAAAGATAGTCGTCAGGGATACATTTAGTTTTTGCAAAATCCCACCAGTCAATGTGGGGTGCGTCTAGCCTTACACCTGACCACTGGTGAATATCCAATCTCCAATTAATTTACCAAGGACTGCCAATTATTGTGAATCCGGCCCAAAACTTTGGGTGAGAGAACTCTGCATTTGCTACTTGTGTAGCTTGAGTAAGGTCGATCGCGCCTTGAGTTCCCCACAATTGACCGTTTTTAACTAAAATTTGTTTGTGGATCATTGCCAGTTGAGCTTCTCTGAGCGCTTCAGCTTTAATTGGCTGCGATCGCAAATTGCCATAAAACTGCGTCATCAGCGCTAAAGTGGCGACATCCTTAAGGCTGTAAGGTCGATCGCCCTTAAATCCTATCGTCCTGGACGCATCCAAACCAAAAAAAACCGGTTTTTTGCGGTTTTTGCTGTTACTCAGCCCAATAACACGACTCCCGCGCCCGCAAATCTCAGCTTACAACCGTCAACAGCAGCGACTAATACAGGTAGTTTGACAGTAAATTCTGCCCATACTATCCCCGACGATATCTTGCTAAATAGCGGTTCAATTCCAATGATGAAAAGCTTTAGTCGAATTGAGGATGACATTCTCATCTACGACTCTAACAGCTTGTTAACATCTTTAACCAGAGCTCAAACTCAGCCAATTCTGCCTTTGCAAGCCGCGAGTTTGAGTGGCGCGATCGCTCCTACTGCTAATACTTTTACTAAGGACAGCGGCCTCTTAATTACTCCTACTGCAAGTCCCAGAAACCACTAGCAAATAGCGATCTAACTGGCATTTCTAGCGTGAAGTAATTGTAGGTTTGGTTGAGGGCGATCGAATACATTAAAAACCCGGTTTCTTGAAGAAACCGGGTTTTTGCAGTTGTTGCGGTTTGTAATACCAAATCCGGGTTAGCTATTGTCGCAATCCATGGTATGGTGCGTCGCTCGTTCTAACGTTGCTGTTCAGAGGCTGCCAATAACCTTTCGTGCCTAACCCCATGACGTTGATTCGGTCGGGTGCAAGCGAGTTGTTATGCGGTGGAACTAGCAGGCTTTATGCCTTTGTTTTTAGTAGGGAAGCAATTTCAATCATTAATTTTCGGCGCTCTGGCTGCATATAATCAAGATTTGCTGACCAGTTCAAAATATTGATAATTTCTGCTGATTTACTGGGAGCAAATTGATTCTTTGTTACCACTCTTCTTAGCGCCAATAAAGCAGCGTATTGAGTGTAGGGCATCTCCATAATACCAACTGCTCTAGAAACTAACAAATTTATATAATCAGTTGATGTGTTCCACTCAACGTGCTTGTAAGCAGACAAACGCTCTCCCCCCTTCTGGCTATTTAGTCTTTCATGAACAGGAAAATTTATAACTTTAGGAATTAAAGTCCACATTGTTGAGGAAATTTCGTGCATTAATTTTGTGCGGTTACGTCCAGAGGGCATTTCATCTCTAACCCTATCGTAATAGCCAGCCAATTGATCTATCCGCTTCAATGCTTCCGTTGAATCTATATCGTTCGCAGGATCGACTAAAGCTATGGCCTCTCGATAGCGTCCCTCAAGCTGCTGCAGCGTTTCCTGAGATGTTAGATTTATAGCCCCAATATCGGATATTTTTTCTTCGTATTTTTCTGATGCTTCTTGAACACCATATTTTAGTTTTATTCTCAGTAGATTAGTCTCAATTTCCTCAATGCCTTGTTCGCGTAACCAATTTAAAGAACCTTGCACTTGCGGAATTTGAGAAAGAAACCAAGGAAGTAAAATAGGAATCCAAAAAAGAAAGAGAAGAAGTAAAGTTACCGATGTAACCTTTAATTCAACTGAAAAACTCCAAATGTTGCTGTTAACTTTATCCGATTTAAGAGAAATACTGAGTACGCTTAATATGATTAAGATAATGATAGTAATCGAGTATTTTTTTCTCAAAGAAGAGGAAAGACCCGAATTGATACTCAATCGCTCATCTTGATTAATCTTTCGATGATAATTTCTATTCATACAATACCACACCACACTTTGCGCTAGCGGTTTAACTTTGAACAATCTGAAGGCCTTCTACTCTACCTTAACTCAACCAATAAACCACCCCGATCGCCCTGTCGGTGAGAAAAAGTGACCTGATGTTGTAGAGACTTGTAAATGGTAAATTGTCGAGCTATAGGAAAGAGCGATCGCATTTGCAACCTTGACGACAGCTACAACTTATCGATCGTAGCAAGAAAGTCAGCGTTACAGTTGCGTGTCTATTTGTCACAATCCCAGAAATCACTTGCAGACACGCTCATGACACCACCAAATGAGACAGCAACGTTAGATCCAATGCGAATAAAAAGTCGAGCGTTTGGGTGCTTCTTGCTAAGGTTACGAGATGCTTGCAATCCAGTTTTATCGACTTCATAATCACCTGTTTCAATGTCGATGATGACCATCTTGCCGATGTTCTCTTCCACCTCGACCTTTTGGGGGATGTTGCTTTCGTACAATTGCTTTGCACGTCGTGCAACTTCTTCCCGGCTTAAAAGAATTACCTGCATATATTGACTCCCGATCGCTACGCTTTTCTGTGACTCCTTCTATGATAGCCCACGGACAAGCAGGGTGAACATTGCGGTTAATTCAGTAAATTTGTTTTATTTTCCCAAAAGCAACTCTAACCCATAATAAGATGTAACGGAAAAACCTATTACTCTTGTGACGATAAAAAAGAAAAACCGATGACTGAATATCAATTAACGCCCGCAAAGTACCACCACGTACAAGTAGTTGTTTCCCTAAACCGCGTTCATTTAGAAAACTATAAAACTCCTGATGCAGCATTAACAAATACTGCTAGAACGTTGCAGTCCACACCCAAGGTAAAAAACCCGGTTTCTTTCGTCGGAGTGCGTAAGTCCTGTACTGAATTAATCGCAAATGTAACGTCTTGTTACAAGTTACTTGACACCAGGAACTAAATCTATATCATGGCTGACTATAATTGGGTAAAAAATAAATTTGTAGGGGAAATTCCATGCAAAAACTAACTAGAATTTTATTCACTACAGCTTTAACTCTAAGTATCTTGTGTTCTCCCACAGCAGCTTTCGCCAAAGCAAAAATTCAGATCGCCATCCTTTTAGATTCTAGTAATAGCATGGATGGATTGATTGACCAGACTCGTACTCAACTTTGGCAAGTTGTTAATTTTTTAACTAAAGTAACCAAAGAAGGCCAAGTGCCAGAGTTAGAGGTTGCCCTCTACCATTATGGTAATGACACTTTACCTTCTTCGGAAGGTTTTGTGAGATTATTAACTGGATTTACTCCTGAATTAGATTTAGTTTCCGAAAAGCTATTTAGTATCAAAACCAACGGCGGTCAAGAATATGCTGGCTGGGTAATTCGTTCGGCAATGCAAGAATTAAACTGGAGTAAAAATCAGGAAGATTTTCGCGTGATTTTTATTGCGGGTAATGAACCCTTCGATCAAGGCCCAATAGTTTGGAATCAATCTGTCAATCTCGCTGTCAAAGGCGATACTCTCGTTAATACAATCTACTGTGGTTCAGCCGAAAGTCAGGAGCGACAACTTTGGGCATCAGGAGCAGAGTTAGCAAAAGGCAGTAGCTTCAACATTAATCAAAACCAACAAATTGTGGTAATTAAGTCCCCTTACGACGACGAAATTTCTACTTGGAATACTAAACTCAATCAAACCTACATTCCCTACGGTAAAGAAGGAAGAATAGGACAACAACGTCAAGCAGTTGAAGATAGTAATGCTGGCAGCAATAGGGTTTTGCGTAGTGCGTCCAAAGCTTCTGAATACTATGATAATGCTTCTTGGGACTTGCTGGATGCTCTGGAAAACGGAACAGTTAAACTAGAGGCAATATCCGATGATAATTTACCAGAAATCATGCGAGGGATGACGCTAACAGAAAAAAGAGCATATGTAGCTGGAAAGAAAACAGAAAGAGAGGCGATTAAAAAGACCATCCGCGACTTATCTCAAAAGCGTGCAGCATATATTGAACAACAGCGCCAATCTAGTACCAATAGTGGGGAAAATACTCTTGATCGCGTAATTATTCAAAGTCTCCGTCAGCAATTAGCCGCTAAAGGATTCAAGCTTAATTAAAAGAACGCAGACGAAATTTCATCTGCGTTCATCTGTGTTTATCTGCTAATATCTGCGGTCAAAAAAACGCCCAATCCCACTACTTCGCAGCAGGTAAAGACAACTGAGGCGAAGTTTTAGCATAGCTTCCATTCACAGGAATCGCATCCGGTTCCTGCGAAAGCAAAAACTCACGAATTACCCTAGCAACTGCTCTTTGAGCTAAACCGCCGACTACTTTTTGGCCCATGTTCTGCACTTCCGGTTTCACCAACAACTGCGGAAGTAGCTGCAATACTTTCATCGTGTCAAAACCGGGAGTTGATTGCAAAATATCCCAAATCCGCTTGATGTGTTCTAAGTTTTTTTGTTCAGTTGGTGAAACCACAGGTTGATTTGCCTTGACTCCAAACCATTCGCCGACGACTGCTTTGGCGTTAGCAAAAGCATTGCTCGAAAGTGTGTCGAGACTTTTGACTAATTCCAGGACAATACGATCGCGAATGAAATCTCCTCTTTCGGAAAATAAATATTCTAAAGCTTGGTTCAAGATTTTGCTGACATCGTAATCGTCGCTCTCGCGGGCATTGTTGAGCAAGTTTTCTAAGCGGTTCCAGCGGAATTCGCCTTGTTTGAACAGCAAATCTTGCAGGGATGCTCTCAATTCCGGTGCGGGGTCGCTCAACAGCCGTTTTGCAACGTAAGGATAGGCTTTGCTCAACACTTTGAATTCGGGGTCAACGTTAATGGCAATCCCTTCTAACGTGACGAGCGATCGAATAATCAAAGCGTAGTAAGCTGGAACTCGGAAAGGATATTCGTACATCACCGCCGAAAGTTCGTCAGTAATGCTTTTGAAATTTAGTTCAGCAACGCTAGCACCCAAAGCATTGTTAAATACGCCCGCCAAAGCTGGAATAATTGGCGTTAAATCGGTGTCTGGCGTTAAAAATTCCAACTTCACGTAATCTTTTGCTAAACCTTCAAAGTCGCGGTTCACCAAATGCACCACAGCTTCCAACAAGCCATATCGCTGATAAGGTTTAACTTCGCTCATCATCCCGAAATCGAGATAAGCTAATTGACCGTCAGGAGTTGCCAAAAGATTGCCGGGATGCGGGTCAGCGTGAAAGAAACCGTGTTCTAGGAGCTGTCTGAGAGAACACTGCACCCCCACTTCAATTAAGTAAGGAGCATCGATTCCTTGAGCTTTAACGGCTTCTAAATTCGTAAGTTTGATGCCGGTGATCCACTCCATTGTTAAGACGCGGCGGCGGGTATATTCCCAGTAGATGCTGGGAACATAAATGTCTTTGATGTGGCCGTAGAGTTTGGCAAAGCGTTCGGCATTTTGACCTTCGTGGGTGTAGTCCATTTCTTCGTAAATGCGCTCGCCCAACTCGTCCATAATGCTTGCGAGGTCACTGCGAATTACTTTGAAGTTGTTTTGTGCCCAAACTGCAACGCGCCGCAGGATGTAGATATCTAAGCCGATGTTTTCGGCTAAACCCGGTCGCTGGACTTTGATTGCGACTGTTTCCCCGGTTTTGAGTTTGCCTTTGTAGACTTGTCCGAGAGATGCTGCTGCGATCGGATCGGGGCTGATTTCTGCGTAGATGTCGTTGGGGTGGGCGCCCAATTCTTCTTGGATGAATTGATACGCTACTTCGTTCGGAAATGCTGGCAATTGGTCTTGCAGCGTTGTTAGTTCTTCTAAATATACTGGCGGTACTAAGTCGGGCCGTGTTGAGAGTGCTTGTCCGATTTTGATGAAAGCTGGGCCGAGTTGGGCCAGAATTTCTCGCAGTCGGACGGCGCGACGCTTTTGGTTGGTGGCGGTACGACCTGTTTTGCTGTCGAACCACACACTGAAGGCAAAGCTAAAAAATGTCCAAACAACGCTCGACAGCCTTCCCCAGACTTGTAGAGGTCGATTTCGGTACAGGGCTGCGATCGCAACTGGATCGTACCGAACAACATCTCCGGCCAACTCGAAAGCTATGTCTCTGGCTGATTTGAGCCGATCGTCCGTTACGACATCCGTCTCTAGTGATACTGGTACTGCTTGCAGGGGAGTTGTATTTGCATCTTGGAGATTGCCGAGTACAGCCTGAGTCCCTGAATTTACATAAGTTTGCGGGGAGGCTGGCGATACTGTCTTGACATTCATAAATCAGACCTAGTGTGAAGCATTGTAAATATATTGTAACAATTTAAGGAAGAAGACCCTTCTTCCTTCTTATATACTTACTCGCTGCTGGATCTTCTGAGTCGATCGCGAATGCCTGACAATTGCGATTGGCTGCTGACGGGCGATCGAGGTTGGGGCATTTCGGTATCGGGCCAGTTCGGTAAGTCGTGACAGGGACAGAACTCCGGGGGCATTCCGGTTTTTTTGAATACTACGGGCATAGCGCAGCGCGCGCAGGGACTGATTTCCCAAGCTGGTGTCAGCAGTTGGGCAATTGTTTCGTTTGTGCCTTCGAGGTAACAGTCTCCGCTGTCGCGGGAGATAATTTTTTGCCAGCACTCTTCAAATTCCTGGCTGTAGCGATCGCCCGCATTTACCGATTTGGGCAGCAGCGCTTCGGAACCATTGCGAATTAATACTTTTTTGCCTAACTGAAACCAGTAAGCAATATATTTTCTTACTTCACGATCTGATGCCATAACTTTTAGTCAACCCTTCAACTAATTGATTATTTTAGACTTTTAATTTGAAATTAGCACTCTTTCTTAAGAGACATTTTATCTTTTACATAATTTCAAAATTTGGCTATTCCTCATGTTAAATTGTTGGGCTGTTCCCTCTAGGGAGTATGTTTTTTGACTAATTTATGTGAGTCTTGACTTTTCAATCTTAGTTAAAATTATACCTAATTTTCAGTTAAAATTGTCCGTCGGGAAACCGAGATGTTTTCTCTCTTGTCGATCGCGACTCCGGCTGTTAATTTTTCGCTACGGGCGGCAGCGGGGTACCCAGAGCCCTGAGATCCAAGGCGTAACCTCCGGTGGCGAGATAAACATTATTGGCGATCGCCCCGATGTGGCGCACGAGAGTGCCGAGGCGATCGCGAAACAGCCGCCCCGCCGGATAAGCAGGCACAACGCCCCATCCGGTTTCTTCCCCTACCAAAATTACATCAGCCGCCGCCGACTTCAAACTAGCTAGCAAATCTTGCTGCGTAGTAGCCCAAACAGCAGCTTCTTGTTCCAAAAGATTTGCCGTCCAAGTTCCCAGGGAATCAATCAACAAGCAATCTGAGGGCTTGCTGGCCCGCACAACGGCCGATAATTCGATCGGCACTTCTAGAGTTGCCCAATCAACTGGACGGCGATTTCGGTGCCCATCGAGGCGACGAAGCCACTCCAAATCCGTTTCATCAACGCGACTGGTAGCCACATAGATTATTTGTTTGCCCGAACCCGCCGCCAGAGTTTCGGCCCATTCACTTTTGCCACTTCGGGCAGGCCCAGTTACTAAGATTAATTGTCTAGATGTGGTTGGTTCTGAGTTAGTCATTAGTTATTAGTCAGCAGTCATTAGTCAGATACAAATGATTAAACACAATTACCAATTACCAATTACCAATTACCCATTATCATTTAAACTGCCAACTACCAAATGCTTTTTAAGCGATAATAGCATTGATGAGACAATATCAGAGTAAGTCGATCGAGAACCCCCGTATTTCCCAAGCTGTTATTTATGCCAGATCGTCCTCAGATATCAGCGATTATTTGCACCCACAATCGCGCCGCCTATTTAGGTGGGGCGATCGACAGCTTGCTGGTACAGGATTTTCCCGACAACTTTGAAGTAGTAGTAGTGGATAACGCTTCTACCGATTATGCAAGCCCCGAAAGTTCCACTTCGCGCACCCGCGAGGTGGTAGAAGCAAGACAGGGCGATCGGCGCCTCAAGTACGTCTGGGAACCCGAAATCGGTCTGTCAGTAGCCCGGAACACAGGCGCTAAGCAAGCTAGCAGCGAAATATTGGCTTATCTCGACGACGACGCTATTGCTGAGCCGAATTGGCTCAGGGTGCTGCAGGCGGCTTATCAAAGCAATCAAAAACTCGCCGTAGCTGGTGGCAAAGTCAATTTGCTCTGGCCTTCTGGAGTCAGCCCGCCCCCATGGCTGTCACCGGGATTAGCCCAGAACTTGGGAGCATACGATTTAGGCGATACTTGCCTGTACGTCACTGCTGCCGGTTTGACTCCCAGGGGAGTAAACTACTCAATCCGGCGCGCTTTTCTCGAACAAATTGGCGGCTTCGATGTCAAACTCGGTAGAGTCGGCAAAAAGTTGCTGTCAAATGAAGAGTTGCGAACCACAGAATTAGCTTTAGAGTTAGGTTGGCAAGTAGTTTATCTACCGGAGGCCCTAGTGCTTCACCATGTCGCTGCAGGAAGGCTCAACAAAGCTTGGTTTCTAGAGCGCGGGTGGTGGCAAGGCGTCAGCGAGTGTTATCGCGAACAATTGTCGGATCGAGACGGTATTGCTCAGCTTGGGCGAGGGGGTGAAAGAATCTTGAGGGGTATCTGGAAGTCTTTTAAATATATTAGAGATCCGGCGCTGCGCTTTGAAAATTTCGTTTTTGCCTGGGGTCAAATCGGTTATTTGAGCGCAGCCATCCACGGCCTGATTTTTGCACCGAAATCGACCACTAGGTATTAGGCTATAGGCAATATCCCTCGCTGCTCAACTCGTTGGCGCGGCTGTGCCGATCGCACTTCATCCACCAAAATTCGACCGCATTCAGGTTCAAGCACTCGATTATGACATCTAGTTCATCCAAGATTCCGGTTTCCGTTCTCATTCCGGCAAAAGACGAAGAACTTAATCTACCAGCGTGTCTGGCCAGCATTGCTAGGGCGGATGAAGTTTTCATGGTTGATTCCCAAAGCAGCGATCGCACGGTAGAAATTGCCATCAGCACCGGCGCAAAAGTAGTGCAATTCTACTTCGACAACCGCTGGCCGAAAAAGAAAAATTGGTCATTGGACAATCTGCCTTTTCGCAACGAATGGGTATTAATTGTCGATTGCGACGAGCGCATTCCCCCAGAACTTTGGGACGAAATCGCGCAGGCGATCGAAGACCCCAATTTTGACGGCTACTACCTAAACCGCAAAGTATTCTTTTTAGGCCAGTGGCTGCGTTACGGCGGCCGATATCCCGACTGGAATTTGCGTTTGTTCAAGCATCAAAAAGGACGTTACGAAAACCTCGGCACTGAATCCGTACCCAATACTGGCGACAACGAAGTTCACGAACACGTCATTTTAGCCGGTCAAGTCGGCTACTTAAAAAATGACATGATCCACGAGGATTATCGCGATTTATTTCACTGGATAGAACGGCACAACCGCTATTCTAATTGGGAAGCTCGGGTTTATTACAATATTATTGAAGGGCGCGACGACAGCGGCACTATTGGTGCTCACCTATTTGGAGATGCCGTACAGCGAAAGCGATTTCTCAAAAAAGTTTGGGTGTGGCTGCCTTTTAAACCAATGCTCAGATTTATTTTATTTTACTTCATTCAGTTAGGCTTTTTGGATGGAAAAGCTGGCTATATTTATGCAAGGTTATTGAGTCAATATGAGTATCAAATTAATGCAAAACTTTACGAGTTGCGTTGTTGTGGCGGTCAGTTGAATGTGGCAGAACCAGATCCGCCTCTGTCGCCGCCAGTAGTTATAACTCAGGAGACAGAAGTGAAATTGCCTTAATATTTTGGAGGCATGGGGGAATTGGGAATTAGGAATTGGTAGTTGGGAATTGGGAATTAGGAAACCCACACCCTACCGAGCGGCTTGAGGGATTTTCATTTAATAAGTTCTTCTAGGGATGGGAACAGCAATTTTTCTGCGCTCACTTTTTCGCAATCACAAGGCTGTTGACTTGCGGATATTGCTGATACTTTGCCCAGCAGCAATTGGATGCTTTCGATTAGCAATGGTAGAGTTAATAAAATAATTGATGCTGATACTAGCAAGCTAATTAAGCCGTCAGCCCAATTCCAGTGCAGCCACGCGACGGCGATCGCAGCTAAAATTACTCCAGCCGACGAAAAAATGTCGGCGACTGCGTGCAGAAAGGCGCTTTTGAGATTCAAGTCGCCGTGACAGCAGGAATGCAAGCAACAAGCATTAATCGAGTTGATGCTTAAACCAACTATGGCGGTAATTAACATCGGGAGCCCTTCTACTTCGGGAGTTGGGGACTGCAAACGGGCGATCGACTCGGAGGCTATCCACAGGGCGATCGCCACTAAACTGATACTATTAATTAAAGCAGCAATGATTTCTCCTCGTTCAGGGATTGACGATTGTGCGATCGTACAATCTACGGATTTACTTTTGCGTTTGACTGAGGAGTACCAAGTGGCTGTCAAAGTTATTGCTAAAGCTGCTACATCTGAAAAGACGTGACTCGCATCTGCTAATAGGGACAAACTATGAGAATTAAGTGCGGCGATTAACTCTGCTACAAAAAAGCTGCTAAGCAGTACCAATGCTGTTTGTAAAAGTCGCACTTTGCCAATTCTGGGATTTATATTCTCGCCTTGTGCGATATCCTTGGCGTTGTCAGAGTCAAAATTTTCCCTAATTAGAAATGTCATGCAGCAGTCCTTAAGGTTAAAGTCGATTTTAAATTAAACATTAAATTAACTATCAATGACCGATTATAGACCAAATCCGAACCAATATCCGGAAAATCCGATCGCAAATTCCCCAAATCCTGAAATAAAGGATAGTTCAATTAGAGACAACCAGCCAAATAGTTTAACAGGGGAATCTTGGGTTGATTTGCGGCTGTACAACCAATCAAAGTTCGATCGGGGAAAGCCCGGTTGGCTAATTTTGCTTTGGTGGTTCGTGCAGGCGATCGCATTTCCCCTCACTCCACACCCTTTTAACGGCATCAGAAGCGGCTTGCTGCGGTTATTTGGAGCAAAAATAGGTCGGGGTGCGTTCATTCGTCCCACGGCTCGTTTTACCTATCCTTGGAAAGTTGAAATCGGCGATTACAGTTGGATCGGAGATGATGTTGTATTGTACAGTCTCGATCGAATAGCGATCGGCAAACACTGCGTCATTTCTCAAAAAAGCTACCTCTGCACCGGCACTCATGACCCTCAAGACCCAGCCTTTAGCTTAATAACAGCACCTGTAATCATTAATAACGGCGTTTGGATTGCCGCCGACTGCTTCATTGGTCCAGGTGTCGAAATCGGTGCAAATACGTTAATTGGAGCTCGCAGCAGCGTCTTTAAAAATATGCCTGCAGGCTTTATTTGTACAGGAACACCTTGTCGTCCCCGCTATCGGCGAGAAATTAACCAAAGTTCATAAGAGACATTGCACCGGGAAACTAAGCAGCTTTACAAGCTTGCTGCCGAATTGGAATTTCAATGACGAATTCTATTCCCTTTCCTAATCCAGGCTGGCAGTATAATCTGCCCCCATGCTTTTCAACGATAATTTGGTAACTGATAGATAACCCCAACCCAGTTCCTTTACCGATCGGTTTGGTAGTAAAAAAAGGGTCAAATAGTTTCGGCTTTAAAGTTTCGCAAACTCCTCGACCGTTGTCACTAATATGAATAGCCACCCAATTCTCATCAATTACTTGTGTAGAAATTTCAATTCGGTTCGGGTGTTGTTTGATTTCTGCAAAGGAACGCTGCTGATTTGATTCATCTAAAGCATCAATGGCATTGGAAATAATATTCATAAACACTTGATTTAATTGTCCGGCATGGCATTCTACTGGTGGAAGCTGACCGTACTTTTTTATTAGTTCAATCTCAGGATGCTCTGGTTTTGCTTTTAAACGATGATGCAGGATGGTGAGTGTACTATCAATTCCTTCATGAATATTTACAGCTTTCACCTCTGCCTCATCTAGGCGAGAAAAGATTCGCATAGACTTGACAATTTCCTGGATGCGCTGCGTTCCTAAGTTGATTGAGTTAAGAACTTTTATAAAATCTTCCTCCACAAATTCCAGTTCTATTTCATCCATTGCTGCTTGAATCCGAGGGGTAGGATTTACATAATCTTCTTGATAGAGGTGTATAATTTTTAGTAAGTTATGAGCATACTCTTGGGCATAACCCAAATTACCAGAAATGAAATTTATAGGGTTGTTTATTTCATGAGCAATCCCAGCGGCCATTTGCCCTAAGCCGGACATTTTTTCGCTTTGGATTAACTTAAGTTGCATTTGTTGTAAATCTTCATAGGCTTGGCTAACTTCTAAAACTTTCTGCTCCAATAAGGTATTTTTTTCTTCTAATTTTTCAGCTAGAACATGAAGCTTTAAATGCAGCTTGACCCGAGCTAATACTTCCTCCTGTTGGAAGGGTTTGGTAATATAATCTACAGCCCCAAGCTTAAACCCCTCAACTTTATTAGCCGTATCCGAGAGCGCCGTCATAAATATAACGGGAATCTGTTTAGTTTCTGGATTAGCCTGTAATCGACGACAGGTTTCAAATCCATCAATCTCCGGCATCATGACATCTAGTAAGATTAGGTCTGGTAGAGCATATTTAACTCGCTCTAGTGCCATTTTTCCAGATTTCGCAACCCGAACTTCAAATCCTGCTTGGCTTAAGGCATCAGATAATACACCTAAGTTAGCTGAATTGTCATCAACTATAAGAATCGTACCGTTTGCTTGAATTTCTGAATTCATAAACCTTACTTGTAGGACTGAATAAACGTTATAATCTCTTCGTCTTGAAAGTCCTTTGCCATCTGATGCAATATTTTAGCAAAGGGAATGTATTTTGGGTCTATTGCTTCAAGTAATACCGCCTGCTTAACTATTTCTAGGAAATTTCCTTTCATAGCCAGCTCGTATAGCATTTCCATTTCTGTAGCAGGCGGGGCAATTAGTTCGTTGGTGTCTGAGGCTCTCGCCAGTGGATCTTCATTAGCTTCATAAACCCATTCCAAATCAAGATACTGTTGCAATTTTTGTAGTAGTTCCGTGGCTTGAACAGGTTTGGGAATAAAAGTGTTGCCTCCTGCTTCTAAACTTCTGTATTGATCGGTTTCAAATACGCTGGCCGAAGAGACAATAATGATGATGTCTTTGAAATTTTCCGATTCTCGAACCCGCTTAATTAGCTCGAAGCCATCTAGTTCGGGCATTAATAAATCGGTAACGATTAAATCTGGCTGCACCTCTAGAATTTTTTCCCAGCCTTCCTGCCCATCGTTCGCTTCAGACACCTCAAAGCCGATCGGACTGAGCAAATTGCTAATTACCGAACGGTTAGCCCATTTGTCATCAATAACCACAATCTTAGGTTGGCGGTCTTTGATGCCGATAATCTGCCCGCGATGGTCAATTTGAGATGTTTTTACCCATTCATCGGCTTGAGATAGATTGACATCAAACCAAAAAATACTGCCAACATTCATCTCACTTTTAACCTGAATGGTACTGCCCATTAGTTCTACAATCCTTTTGCTAATTGCCAGTCCCAATCCCGTACCTTCCGTCTGCCGCCTGCGATCTCCTACCTGCTCGAAGGGCTGAAAGATAGCTTGGAGTTGATCTTGTGCAATGCCGGTACCTGTATCGCGTATTTCAAAGCGAATTTTTTCTTCTGTGGCAAAACTGACTATAAAAGTAACAGTGCCCTTATCCGTAAATTTAATAGCGTTGCTTAAAAGATTAATTAACACTTGTCGCAAGCGTTTTTCATCCGCACGAATACCGATCGGGAGTTCGGGGCTTGATGGAAAATGAAACTGAATTCCCTTTAGTTCAGCTCGGATACGGCACATTTCTGCGACACCTTGCAGGAACGCCGGGAAATGAAAATCCGTGGGCATGAGTTCCACTTTCTGTGCTTCAATCTTCGACAAATCGAGAATATCATTGATTAAGGTCAGTAAATGGGAACCGCACTGATAAATGACATCAATGCGCGATCGCTCTTCTTCATTCAAGACTTTGGAACGCTGAAGAATCTGCGCGTACCCCATGATGCCATTAAGCGGAGTCCGCAACTCGTGGCTCATGTTAGCAAGGAATTCACTTTTGGCCCGACTAGCTGCTTCTGCGGCTTCCCTGGCTTTTGCCTGTAAGATTTCTGCTTGTTTGCGATCGTGGATATCGATACAAGTGCCAACCCACTCCCGGAGGCTGCCATCTTCTTCCAGAAGTGGCACCCCTCTAGCTTGGAAATAACGATAGTTTCCATCCGTTCCGCGCATTCGATATTCCATCTCAAACAGGCTTCTCGTTTGCACTGCTTCCATCCACACCTGAACTGTTCGTTCGCGATCGTCCGGGTGGATTGTATCTAACCAGCCAAAACCAACCGCCTCAGCTTCCGTTTGTCCGGTGTAAGCTCTCATACTCGGTGAATCCTGGCATCTTCCTTCAGCATCCGTTGTCCAGACAATTTGGGAAATGGCAAGGATTAGCGATCGATAGCGTTCTTCGCTTTGTTTGATAGCATCTTCGGCTTGTTTGCGATCGTGGATATCATTGCAAGTACCAACCCACTCGCGGATGTTGCCATTTTCATCCACAATTGGTACTCCCCTACCTTGAAAATAACGATAGTTTCCATCCGTTCCCCGGATTCGATATTCTATATCAAACAGGCTTTTCGTTTGCACTGCTTCCATCCAAGCCTGACTCGTTCGTTCCCGATCGTCCGGATAAATTGGATCTAACCAGCCTAAACCAAGCACTTCAGCTTCAGTTTGCCCGGTGTAAGCTCTCCAACTCTGTAGATCAGTGCCTATTCCTTCAGCATCCGTTGCCCAGACGATTTGGGATGTGGCAACCATTAGCGAACGATAGCGTTCTTCGCTTTGTTTTAGAGCATCTTCGGCTTGTTTGCGATCGCTAATATCTCGTGTGGTGGCGATGATGCCGAGGATATTGCCCTTAGCATCCCGCCAAGGAGCCTTGGTAGTGAAAAAGGTCGCGGTGGTTTCACCCTGAGAGACATCTTCCTCGTAACTCTCAGTGATTCCTGCTTCCATGAGTTGGCGATCTTTCGCCATAATTGCACGGGCACTGTCAGGCGGCAGTAATTCCAAATCATCTTTGCCGATGATTTCCTCAATTGGCTTGCCTATGAAGTTTGCCAAATTCGAGTTAAGGGCAACATGACGCCCTTCCCGATCTTTAACGACAATGAAGTCTGGTGTACTTTCCAAAATTGAGTTTAGCAGTGCATTACGATCGCGCATCTGGGCTTCAGCTTGTTTGCGATCGTTAATGTTTCGCGCTATGGCGATAATACCGAGAATATTGCCTTGACCGTCCCGCCAAGCGGCTTTTGTGGTTAAAAAATAATTGCTGGTCTCACCATTTGAAATTTCTTCTTCGTAGGTTTCAGTAGTACCTGTTTCTATAATCTCCCGGTCTTTTGCCATTATTGGAACGGCAGCAGCAGGGGGCATCAGTTCCGAATCATCTTTACCCACAATCTCCTCTATGGGTTTACCGTCAAATAATAAGTTTGCCACAAAGGAATTAAGGGCAACATATCGGCCTTCCCGGTCTTTAACCACAATGATGTCTGGCGTACTTTCCAAAATAGAGCTCAGCAAGAGGTTGCGATCGCGCAGCACAGCTTGCTGTTCGCGGAGAGCTTCTTCAGCTTGTTTGCGATCGGTAATATCTGTATTAGCTCCAACCCATTCCCGAATTGAACCATCCGCGTTCAGAATTGGTACACCGCGACAACTCATGTAGCGATATTCCCCGTCATAGCGACGCATACGAAATTCAACTTCATAGAGGGAGCCATTGGCACAGGCAGCCGACCAGACGCTAGCAACATGAGCGCGATCGTCTGAGTGGAACGTGTCTAGCCAGCCCCATCCCTTGTAATCATCAAATGTCTGTCCTGTAAATGCAGTCCAAGCGAGTTGTTCGCTAACGAGTTCGCCTTCAGCATTGGTATTCCAAATAATTTGAGCGCTAGCTTCCATCCAAGAACGAAATCGTTCTTCACTTTGTTTGAGGAGATCTTCTGCGGTTTTGCGATCGCGAATATCCCGCGTAATAGTCGCAATCCCTACCGGTTCATTAGTCTCTGGATGTTTAATCAAAAATAGGGTGTAATCTACCAGGATGGGTTGACCTGTCTGGAAATGTCTGAAGCGGAAATCACTCCGCCAACTTCCCTCTTGCATTACAGCAGGCAGAATAGAGTGCTGTACCAAGTCCAAATCTTCTGCCATGAAGAAGTCGGTAATGTGTTTGGTTTTGGCTTCCTCCAAACTACTGAGTCCCACCAAATCCAGACCAGCTTGATTCACTACCATCGGGCGACCATCCATTGAGGCCACGCCAATAAAGTCACGGCTATTCTCGATCGTTGTAGCGAGCAATTGCCTTTCTTCCTCTGCTTTTTTGCGATCGCGAATATCCCGCGCAATAGTGGAAATAAACTCTACTTCGCCCGCTTCTGTTTTGTGGACGATCAAAACCTGGGAGACTGGAATTTCTTCCCCATCGCGTGACAAAAATAGGATTTCACCCGCACACCTCCCCTCTCGCAAGGCGCTGGGAATTATTTCGTTGTGGAACTTTGCTTTTGCCGAGGGAGCTAATACAGAATCTATAGTAAACGGCGATCGTGCTTCCTCTGGGGATATCCCCAGCATTTCCTGTCCGGCTTTGTTGAGATAGACGCTGTGCCCAGCCGCATCAGAAACTCCTACTAAGTCGGAAGTTGCTTCCAAAATTGCCGTCAGTCGTGCCTGCTTTTGTTCTGCCCGCTTGCGATCGGTAATTTCAATTACAATCCCACCAAGACCAAAAACCAAGCCATTTTCATCCAACAAAGGATAGTAAGATGCTTGCCAGTAGCGCACGATGCCCGGTTCTTTCGGTGTTTCACCCACTAATTCATAGTCAAGAATTGGCTTGCCCGTATCCAGAATGTCTTGCAGCATTGGTTCCACAGTCGGAGCCAATTCTGGCAGCACCTCACGCACTGACCTACCAATATGGTCTGCCACACAAACGCCATTCATCTGGGCCAAAACTTCGTTAATTTGGACATACCGGAGTTGGCGGTCAAAAATCAGCAGTCCGGCGTTGGCACCTGCAAAAAAAGCGTCGAAGTGAGCCTGTCGCAATCTCTGTGCTGTTGTGCTCTCTTGCTGTTGCGGTTGGGTTTTCTCTGGTGGGAATTTGCTCATCTTGGCTCGTGCATTTCAGCTATTATTCTAAAACTTCTTTCCAATGGCGCGATCGCAAGGTTTTCCTTGTTTCCTATTTGGTTACTGAAGAAAACCTTCAGTAGGGCGACCATTCGGTTTTCAATCGGCGATATATGTATACCTTGCGACAATATTTCAGTTAATTCTTCGGATGTATCGCCAAGCAGTTCTATTGCTCATCAATTCTATTCCTAATCAATCCTATTGGTAGAACGTTGGTGACAACCTAAGCTAGGGAAGCGTTTGTCAATCAGCAATTATGCTCAGTATTTACTCAGGTTTTGGGTGGAGAATTTAGATTTGGGCGATCGAGCGATCATGTATCGCGCGATATTTATTTCCACCCAACCCCAGACCACCAATTATCCACTCCTGAACAAGCAAGTATTTTCAGTAATTTTACTGATTGACAAATGTGATTAAGTTATAGTTTTTCCTCCAGGTAGGTAGAGTGCCAAGTATTCTTGGAACGTTATCAATTTTAGCTAGATTCAGTTAAATTTTCACTTAGATATACACAAAACGCACGCAACTAGCAGATTAATAGCAATATGTCTCCCACCAGTTAAAGTCATTGTAATACTTGCATATTTGACTTGTCCACTTAAAGAGTCATTCAATAATCCCTGCTTAAGTTGATAACGGGACTTCAAAAAAAAATTAGTGGAGGGTATGATAAACTCGAATCGAGTTAATGTTGACTAAAGTTAGTAGAGCGATCGCTTTAATAATAGATGAGTTTGCTCTTGGATCGCGAAAAAGTGGCGCACTAACCGCAGGCCTGCGAAGACCAGGTAGCCAAAAAATTGGCAATAGGGATAACTGCGTAGTATGAGGAAGCATATCTCTCTGTAACGACTTCACTTTTTTTGCCACTAAAAATAGGTTAAAATTTATGATTACGAGTTCAGTATTTTATTTTTACATTTGGTACTGAGGACTTTATTTTTTACTACTCCCCTTGAAAAATGACAACACAAACAACCTTAAAGCCTGAATTTAAATTAAATACAATACCAGAAGAAGTATTCACACATATCTCGCAAATATTTACCGCTACCCTATTTAAAATAGGTGAAAATCCTGTATCTTTGCAGTCACTGGTGGAACTGATTGTATTGTTTATGGCTATCCTTGTGATAGCACGCTCTTTTACCAACTTTCTTAAGGAAAGCTTGCTTGTCAGACTGGGAATTGACGAGGGAAATCGGGAAGCTATCGCAGTAATTATTGGCTACTTAATAGTAGCTTTGGGGGTGATAGTCGCCATCCAAAGCATTGGCTTCAACCTCGCTTCTTTTGCAGTAGTTGCGGGGGGGCTGGGAGTCGGAATTGGCTTTGGCATCCAAGATTTAACAACTAATTTTGTCAGCGGCTTAACGCTGCTTTTAGACAGACCCGTGAAAGTCGGAGACTTTGTAGAATTAGAAGGATTAATGGGAATAGTCAAAAAAATCTCGATTCGATCGACAATCATCCAAACCATTGAGGACTCCAGCGTCATAGTTCCCAACAGCAAAATGATTAGCAACAAAATTGTTAATTGGAGTTACGAAAACTCGCTACTGTGTCTGCGAGTTCCCGTAGAAGTAGCGGAGAATAGTAACCCGCTGTTAGTTACAGAAACTCTGTTAAATATTGCTTACGCGGAAGCGGGAGTTTTATACGAACCGAATCCAAAAGTATTGTTTGTCGAATTTGGTGATGATAGTTTTAAATTTGAACTTTTAGTTTGGACGGACAGACCGACTGAAAGAGAAGTAATTAAAAGTTCTTTGAATTTTGCAATTGAATACAATTTCCGCCAGCAAAAAATCGAATTTCCATTCAATGACAGAGAAATTTATTTACAAAACCCCGAAGTTTTGTTGTCAATATTTAACAAAAAAGAAATTGCTATTGATCTCTCGAATAGTTACTCGGAAAATGAGCAAAAACCGCAATTTTTTGGCGAGGGAGTGAAAAAGCCATCTTCCCTTAGTTGTTTGCTGCGAGAGGTGGAATACTTTGAAAACCTGACCGATCTTGAATTGCGGCAATTGATTGAAGTTGGGTACCGCAAACGGCTGCGACCGCAAGAATTTTTATTTCACGAAAACGACCCTGGAGATGCTTTTTACATGATTCTTTCAGGTTCAGTCGAAGTTTTTGTGGAAGCTATTGACAAACATCTGAATAACCTCGGCACTGGTCAGTTTTTCGGGGAACTTTCTTTGATGTTGGGAATCCCCAGAACTGCTTCGGTGAGAGCTTTAGAAGAAACAATTTTGTTTGCCATCAATAAAGAAGGTTTCCAGAAAGTTTTAACGGAACGACCTGATTTATCGGAACAGATTATTAAAGAAATAGTCAAGCACAAAGAAGAACTAAGCGAGAGACAGCAATTATTGCGAGAAATGGAATTAGTAGATGCAGCAGAAGAGGAGGAAAATCCTGTAGAATGGGTGAGAAAACGGTTAAAAAATCTATTTAGTGTTTGAAATAATTTCTATGACGCGATTTATTCACGATCTTTTTGCCAAAGAATACCTGGAGGAATTGCTGTCGCCGCTCGGAACGGTTAATATCGGCCGCGATGTGACTTCCGAAGTACGAGAAATAGATGTTTATTTTACTCCCCGAACCGCAATTCCCGCATACTCAGAAACCCTGGGATTGTTGGGAAAAATGGCAAACACAACTGCAATTTTTGAACCGTTTCGCAATCCTGCCAACGTCAGCGAAATTTGTAGCTGTCTGGGGAAGTTATTGGACGTGCGAGGTGAATTGGAACGGAAATTTAGGAGAGAAAATACTCGCTATGATGACGCTCAGTTACCCAAACTGTGGATTTTGATGCCCACAGCATCGAAAGCATTGGTAGATAGCTTTAATGCGATACCAGACACAGAGAATTGGATGCAGGGAATCTATTTTTTGGGTGAATCTTTGCGAACTGCAATTGTGGCGATCCGCCAGTTGCCAGAAACTCCAGAAACTCTGTGGTTGAGGATTTTAGGCAAAGGGGGAGTGCAGCAAAGGGCTATTTCCCAATTGAGCGCTTTAGCTGCCGACGATCCGTTGCGGATTATCGCGCTAGAATTGCTGTATCGGTTACAGTCAAATTTAGTAACCGATGGGCCACAAGAATTAGAGCCAGAAGAGCGGGAGTTAATTATGGCCATTGCACCACTTTTTCAACAACAAATACAAGCAGCACAGCAACAAGCTAGAGAAGAAGGACTAGAACGAGGCAGACAAGAACAACAGCGCTTAATCTTAGAAAACTTTCTGCGAGTTAGATTCGGAGAATTAAGCCCCAAAATGACTGTTTTTCTATCTCCAATATCCAAGTTGGCGGCGGCAGAATTTACAGTGCTGTTGCTGGCAATCTCGATGCTGACAGTCGATGAAACAGGGCGGGAAGCAGCGGTAAAATTGTTAGCTGAAAGTGCGTTGCAAATGCGATCGCCTGAATTGGGCGATCTTCTGCCTACAGCCGTTACTAATTTATTGGCTTTGCCTGTGACAGAATTGGCATTGTTTGTAGAACAACTACCGCAGTTATCGGCTGAGGAATTGAGGGACAGGTTAGGAAAAACACCTGACTAAAACCTGCGATCGCAGCCATAAAGCGATCTTGCTCTTTATGGCTGCGAAAATTCTCACATAAAATTCCTCGATTCTGTCGATCGCACTTTAGGAATTGGACTGCGGCGACAAAATCAAGTGCAGCAGACCGTCGATCAGTCGATCGCGCTCCATTGGCAGAATCTCTTTGCCGTGCATCATATGCTGCGTTAACTGGAAATATACCAAAGATCCAATAAAAATCCGCGCTGTTGCCTCGGGATCGGGCAATTTTAACTCTGGATGCGATGCCAAATATTCCGCTAGCCGATCGATACCCGGTTTAGCTAAGTTTCTCACAAATGTCTGCGCTAACTGGGGAAAACGCCCCGATTCCGCAATCACTAACCTCACAAAATTGAGAAATTCAGGTTCCTGGGTCACCTGATCCAATACATTTGTGGCAACGAATCGCAGCGCTACAGCCGGTTCTTCATCCAGAACTGTAAAATGGACTTTTTTTCGCGCCAGCCGCTGTACCAAGGCCGCGAATAATCCTTCTTTATCTGCAAAATAGCTGTAAACCGTGGCTTTGGAAACTCCTCCCGTCTTCGCTACCTTGTCCATACTCGTGCCCGCGTAGCCGTGGGCTAAAAATTCTTGCATCGCACCTTGCAGGATTTGCTCGGTTTTGTCACCTCCTGCTGCGTCTGGTTCGATCGGTTTTGTCCTTGCCATACCTTGCTTCTGTAATTTTTATTTGGGCTCTTGACATCATTATACTGAACGGTTTAGTATAAGAACGTATCAGAACTAAACGGTTTAGTTTTATTTATCAAAAAGAGGTATGTCATGGTACACCAACCAACAGCAGACGGCTTATCCTCAACTCCATCCCTAGTTAAACAACTCCTAGTTGTGGCAGCACTAGCAACCCTGGCGGCAGGGGGAACCACAGGCTACACGATCTGGCGATCGCGCATACCCGATCCCAACGCAGTAGCCGCAGCAGCATCCGTGGCGGCATCCCAATTAAGGACAGTTACAGCCTTGGGGCGACTCGAACCCAGGGGAGAAGTAATTAAAGTCTCCGCCTCCGGTGCCACGGAAGGAAACCGGATCGATCGACTGTTGGTAAAAGAGGGAGACAGGGTGAAAACAGGTCAGACGATCGCAATTTTGGACAGCCGCGATCGCCAGCAAGCCGCCCTCGACCAAGCTCAAGAACAGGTGCGCGTCGCTGAGGCAAACCTAGCAAAAGTGAAAGCAGGAGCCAAAAAAGGCGAAATCCAAGCCCAGAAAGCGACTATTAGCCGTTTATCCGCCGATCGCAGCAACGAGATCGCAGCGCAACAGGCGATCGTTGCCCGTCTAGAAATTGATCGCAGCACCGAAATTGCAGCGCAACAAGCCACAATTGCCCGCATCAGGGCCGAACAACAAGGTGAAATTCAAACCCAACAAGCCGCAATTGCCCGTCTACAAGCCGAACTCCGCAACGCCATAAGCGAAGATCGGCGCTACTCCCAACTGTATGAACAGGGAGCAATTTCCGCCTCAACTAGCGACAGCAAAAGCCTCGCAGCCGAAACAGCCCAACAGCAACTCAACGAAGGAAAGGCAAAACTGGATCAAATTCGCCAATCCCGCCAACAACAAATTAACGAAGCCCAAGCCAAACTCAACCAAATTCAGCAATCCCGCCAACAGCAAATTAACGAAGCCCAAGCCAAACTCAGCCAAATTCAGCAATCCCGACAACAGCAGATTAATGAAGCAGCGGCAAATCTCGATCGCATCGCCGAAGTGCGTCCGGTTGACATAGCAGCAGCCGCCGCCGAAGTCAGTTCCGCCACTTCAGCAGCCAAACAAGCCAAAGCCAATCTGGATCTAGCTTACATCCGTGCTCCCAGAGACGCCCAAGTCCTGAAAATTCACACGCATCCGGGGGAAAGGGTGGGAAACGACGGCATTGTCGAACTCGGACAAACTCGCGAGATGCTGGCTGTTGCGGAAATCTACGAAAGCGATGTGGACAAAGTACGCCTCGGACAAACCGCCAAAATTACTAGCGATGCTTTGACCGGCGAATTGCGGGGAACTGTCGAACATATTGGTTTGCAAGTGCAGCGGCAAAACATTGTTAACACCGATCCTTCTGCGAATATTGATGGTCGAATTGTGGAAGTAAAAGTGCGCTTAGATGAAGCTTCCAGCCAGAAAGTAGCGGGATTAACCAATTTGCAAGTCAAAGTGGCGATCGGGGAAATTAAAGATTAAGAAGACTTAAACCCTAGGGTCGCTTTCTTCAATCCAAAATCCAAAATCTAAAATCTAAAATCGATCGGGGAAATTAAAGATTAAGAAGACTTAAACCCCAGGGTCGCTTTCTTCAATCCAAAATCCAAAATCTAAAATCTAAAATCCTATGATTGGACTCATAAAACCCTTACAACAGTTAAGACGCAGAACTTCCCTCGGATGGCTGCAACTGAGTCACGACAAAGGCCGAATGGCCGTTGCAGTCGCAGGAATTGCCTTTGCTGACGTTTTGATGTTCATGCAGTTAGGCTTCCAAAATGCGCTTTACACCAGCAATACGCGCCTGCACCAAACCTTGCAAACAGACTTAGTTTTGATTCACCCACAAGCGCGAAACTTGATTAATTTGTCTTCCTTCCCCAGGCGCAGATTGTATCAAGCAATGAACGTACCGGGCGTGAAATCAGCCGAGCCGCTTTACGTGAAAATTGCTAACTGGAAAAATCCCGAAACTCGACGCGAAACGTCGCTGATGGTGGTCGGTTTCAATCCGAATCACCCTGCGTTTGCGCTTCCAGAAGTTAACCAAAATTTGAGCGCGATTAAATTGCCGGATACTGTGCTGTTCGATCGAGCTTCTAGGGGAGATTACCAAGGAACGATCGCGCAAATCGATCGAGGAAAAGTCGTTAAAGCTGAGGTAGAGCGGCGCACGATTAACGTCAGCGGTTTATTCACAGTTGGAGCATCTTTTGCCGCCGACGGTATTTTGATGACTAGCGATCAAAATTACCTGCGCCTGTTTCCCAGACAAAACGCCGCCAGTGTTAATGCCGGATTAATTCAACTGCAACCGGGTGCTGACCCCGTGGAAGTTCAACAAGTTTTAAAAGCATATTTACCGCCGGATGTCAAGGTATTAACCAAACAAGAATTTATCGATTTTGAGAAAAACTATTGGGCTAAGAATACTGCGATCGGCTTTGTATTTAACTTAGGCGTCGCGATGGGTTTTGTCGTTGGTGTAATTATTGTTTATCAAGTTCTCTCAACCGATGTCAGCGACCACATGGGAGAATACGCTACTTTCAAAGCAATGGGCTACCGCAATGTTTATTTACTCGGTATCGTTTTTGAAGAAGCTCTAATTCTTTCCGTCCTCGGTTTTTTGCCAGGAGTAGGAGTCTCTTTCGGACTCTACTCTTTAACTCGCAAAGCTACAAATTTACCCCTGTACATGACGCTGATTCGAGCAGTTGCAGTGTTAATTTTGAACGTGATTATGTGCACTATTTCAGGAGCAATTGCCACTCGTAAACTGCAAGCAGCCGATCCAGCAGATATGTTTTAAGGGAAAATGAATCAGAGAGTATGAAAGACTAAAGCCCTGACTAAAAACATATTTTTGCAATCTTTCTCTTCTTTTTCCTCTGCCTTTTTGGCGACAAAAGCGGTTTATTAGACTTGAAGTGAAAAATTTACCAATCTTGAAATCCATCTGCCTTCATCTGCGTTCATCTGCGGTTTCCCTCTTAATCAAAGATTTAGGCAACCTTGTGTCTTAATTAAATCTCCAACCTCAAACCAATAACATATGAATTCTACTACTCTCTACCCAACAACCAACGCATTACAGATTCCTGCACCTGTAATTTCCGCGCACCACCTCGACCACTACTTCGGTCAAGGTCAACTGCGAAAACAGGTACTTTTTGACATTAATCTCGAAATTAAAGCAGGTGAAATCGTGCTGATGACGGGGCCTTCTGGTTCTGGAAAAACTACGCTTTTAACTTTGATTGGCGGATTGAGATCCGGTCAATCGGGAAGTCTCCAAATTCTCGGTCAAGAAATGTGCAAAGCGAGTGCGGACCAATTGGTAAAGGCGCGACGCAAAATTGGCTATATTTTTCAGGCGCATAATTTACACCGCAGTTTGACGGCGCTGCAAAACGTGCAAATGGGTTTGGAAGTTCACGGCAATTTGTCGCGTTCTCAAATGCGCGATCGCTCTGCAAAAATGCTAAAGTTAGTAGGACTGGAACAGCGGATTAACTATTATCCAGATGACTTGTCGGGAGGACAGAAACAAAGAATTGCGATCGCCCGCGCTTTGGTCAGCCAACCGCAAATTGTTTTAGCGGACGAACCAACAGCCGCCCTGGACAGCAAATCCGGTCGCGAAGTGGTGAATTTGATGCAGCAATTAGCCAAAGAACAGGGTTGTACTATTTTGTTAGTAACCCACGATAACCGAATTTTGGATATTGCCGATCGCATCCTTCACATGGAAGATGGAAAATTAGCCTAATTTTTAAATTTCCGAAGAATAGACATCACCCATAACTCCCTCATTTTCAATTTTGGATGTCAAAATTTAATCCAAAATTGCCAAACCCCAATCTAAACTCGTCCGAGGACTATTCACTAATTGCTAACAACCAATCCTGGGCGGTCAATCCCCAAATTTTGCAGGTACATTGCTTCGAGTTTGGGCATCGACGATTCCACGGAACCGCCATAACGCCGAAAAGAAGGCCAGATGTAAGCGAGTTTTCTGACTGCTGGCTCCAATCGACCCGCTTCTATATCTTCTAATGCACCTTTTTCTCGGATTAACTCTACAGCTACAAGGTCTTGATTTTGCGGGCTGAAATCGCTGATGCTAATTTTTTTGGCAAATCTGTCCCAAGTGGTGCTGAGAAACTGATATCGCCCTGCTGCGTCGGAACATAGTTTTTTGCCATAGCGGCGGCCGCACCTCATTTCCCTAGGATGATCTTTAAAGCTGACAAATTTCGTGCCGGTGTACTGAGTGCGGTAGCCGTCGGCGCTAGCGGTTCCTTCGGCGGCGGCAATTGTGTCGAGAAAGGCTTTTACTCGACGTTCCGGGCCGATGCTATCGAGTCTGTTATCCTGTATGGGCTCTGGTGAATTGAGGGTTGCAGTTTCCGATTTACGATCGCGCTCGATGTTATCCTCTCTGAGGTCTGGTGAATCGAGGGCCGCAACTTCCGGCAGACGTTTCGGGGTGGGCGAGCTTTCTGCCGAGACCGATTGCCCCCACAGTCTCGGGGTAATTCGACCCAAAAAAAAGCATAAACAGATGCACAAACTCCATGAAAGTTTAAAACGGAGGCGTTTGGACAGTTGCCTGCGCTGCCGCACAGGCCACCCGTGCAGAGGGAGGACTGCGGGCAAGATTCCCGTTTGCTGGCCGAAGGCGAACAGCGATTTCAGCGCTAGCAAGGTTTGCTTGTAAAAACCGGGTGCAAGTTTTCGAGATCTCATTGCTGCAGCGAAAGTCTCGACATCAGTTAGAGTCACTTCTGCCAGCGGTTTTTCTACAAACAGCCGAAAACGGTTGGCCGCCTGCCAGCTAAAGCGCTTGCTGCGGGGGGATTTTTGCTCCACCCAGAGGCGAATTAGCTCGATGTCTGAAATGGGTTGCAGATGGCTTCCCAGATGTTCTGGCGCGTACAAGAGTACCTCCTGATATCACTTCTAGTTGAAGGTTCCCAGTGAGAACGGATGAGTGAAACAGGGAGCAAGGGAAACTGGCTTCAACCATACTAAGTGATACTACTAAGCGCTCACCGGGTCAAGCTGAATGACCGATTGTTCGAGCAGTTGAGTGTAAAGTTGACCCAGTTGAGAGGCGATACCGTCCCAACTGAAATAGGTTTCGACGTGCTGGCGGCCTGTGTGTCCCAGTTGCTGACGCCATACTGAGTCAACTAACAAGCGATCGATCGCATCGGCAAAGGCTGCTTCATTTTTCGGCGGCGCAAGCAAACCTGTTTCTTGCGGCACTACAGTATATTTCAGCCCTCCCACGTCGGAGGCGACTACTGGCGTGCCGCAGGCCATCGCTTCAATGGCGACTAAACCGAAGGGTTCGTAGTGGCTGGGAACGACGCACACATCGGCGGCTGCGTAATAGGCGGGGAGAATGTCTCGGCTCAAGGCGCCGGGAAAACTGGTAATGTCGCTCAGACCGAGTTCTTCAACGATGCTGCCGATACGATCGCGCTCTTTACTGTCGCTTTCCCCCTCACGCCACCCGCCGCCAATTATGAGGTTTAAATCGGCTTTGGGCACCGCCGACAGACTAACGGCGCGGACTAAGGTTTCTATGCCCTTGCGGGGGTCGAAACGGCCGACGTACAACACGACTTTGGTTTCGGGGGCTATGCCCAAGTGGCGGCGGGCCGTCGATCGGGCGATCGAGCCGAACCTTTCAGTGTCGGTACCGCAGGGAATGATGTCAATATTGCCTTTTGAGGAAACCAGAGACCTCATGTGTTCTTTTTCTTGGGGACTGGTAGCCACTACGCGATCGGCTGTTTCCAAAAGTGTTTTTTCTACTTGCAGCCTGGTTTTGGCAATCATCGGAATTGTCGAAACCGACTTGTATTTAATTGCTGCCAAAGAATGGTAAGTGTGAACTTGCAGCAGAGGTTGCGATTTTTTCAACTCCATTCCCACCCAAGAAGACAGCCAGTAATTTGTGTGAACTAAGGGATATTGAAAGCCTGACTCTAACTGAAATTTGTGAAATTCTTGAACAAAGATTGGCAAATATCCATAAAGTTCATCGCGGGGAATAAATTCTTGTGGCCCTGCTACTAGCCTAATTGTCCGGCAATTGGGACTGTGCTGTACAATTCTTGCTTGTTGGCGATCGGATAAGCGGGTGAACATATCAACTTGCCACCCCTGTTTAGCCAAAGCTTCTCCTACTTGACGCACGTAAACATTTTGCCCGCCCGCTTCTTCTTTGCCAATTTCTACAGCGGGATCACCGTGTACGGAAATGAGAGCGATGCGTTTTTTAGTTAAGGAATTCATGCTTTTTTACCGAAAATTTAAAAATTTTTAGGAGAAGATTGAAAGTGCCATTTTGGCTGCTGCGCCGGGACTGGAATCTTCTAGCTAATTTGTATTAAAGTCAAAATGCGGGATCGATAAATCATCCTTCAGGGATAAGTTGCAGGGAAAAATTTACATACGACTTCCTTCTGCTGACAGAGACGTGGAGCAGCTAAAAATCTAGATAATCTAAATGGAAATGAACGAGGGTGAAGGGAATTTTCCGTATTATTGCCTGTGTCAAACTCGCACCTTCTAGCCATCTCTAACTAGAGCCTGCTTTTAGCTTGCTGCTAGAGATGCCAGATCTGTCGAAGGTATAGTTTTACCCCTCTGGATAAATAAGTAAAGCTTTATCCAAAGCAGAAGTCGGTTGTCCCGAAGACCGAATGTTACAGGGCCAGCGAAAAAAAGCAAAATTATTGCATTCAAAATTTTTCTTTCCTTCCGCCTTCGGCCTTCCTTCTTGCTTGTTGCTTGTGGCTTCTTATGTCAAACCAGGAGTGCGAGTTTAACTTCTAATTTCCGGTTTGTCTAATCTTAAGAGTTATTCCGATGTTTGCGTGCGGAGGATTCACCGTTTTCGCTGTTTAGGATATTCTTTCGCGAACCTGGCATTAGAGATCCGTATCGGTTAGCCCAAACTTGGGTAAACTCGGCACCTAAGAAGAGAATTTGAGCGGAATAATTAATCCAAAGCAGGATAATTACGAACGATCCCGCAGCACCGTAGGTAGAGGCAATACCGCTACCTCCGAGGTAAACTCCAATTAGGGATTTGCCGATCGTAAACAGCACTGAGGTGATGGCGGCGCCGATCCACACATCATTCCAGGCAAGATTGACATCGGGCAAAAGTTTGTAAATTAACGCAAAAAGCAGCGTAACTACGCCAAAGGAGATAGCAAAGTCCACAATCTGCCAAATGTTGATTGGTAATTGCAGCAAGCCGTTCAACCAATAGCTAACGGCGGCTAAAATGGCACTAATTACTAAAGATACTAGCAGTAGAAAGCCTATGCCTAAAATCATTGCAAAAGACAATATGCGGTCTTGCAGAAATCCCCAGATTCCTCGTCCGGGAGGCGGTGAAACATTCCAAATAGTATTGAGGGCTTCTTTGAGATTAGTAAACACGTTGGAAGCGCCCCACAAAAGTGTAGCGATACCTACTAAAGTAGCAATCATTCCCGACTTCGGTTCGGAGGCTTTGAGGATCAGTTCTTGGACGGTTTCGGCGCCATCTTTACCGATTAAACTTTGGAGTTGGGCGACGATTTGACCTTGGGCTGCGTCTGCACCAAAGACTAAACCGGCGATCGCAATTACGATAATTAGCAACGGGGCGAGGGAGAAGACTGTGTAATAGGCTAGGGCGGCGGCTAAGGTTGGGGCTTTATCTTCTTGCCATTCAGTAAAAGTTTGTTTGAGCAGCGATATGACTGTTTTTAAGTTCACGGTCTTTGGTTTCCTTATACTTATCGTCCAAGGGATCTTAATAGGTTAAGAGTTTTTTAGCCTCAGCCACAAGATAGATTTATCGATTAGCAAATTCGGAAGATTACTTTTATGTCTGATTCCAACACAACTGTTAATACCACCGATATAACATTGTCCAAAAAAGCAATTTCTTGGGCAAAATTGAGCGCCCTAGTAGCGGTGGTCAATTTTTTGCTCGTACTTTTCCATTTCAGTTACCTTCAGTTGCGGCCTGTTTATCAGAGCTATTTTCCAGGTTTAGTTAAAATTTATGACCCGATTAAAGGCATTGATTCAAGTTTACAAAATCCAGAATATTTGAAAAGCGCTGACCAGTTTTGGCGAATTGATGCGTTGTTTATCGGTTTTTTTGGGGCGGAATTTTTGATTAAAAGTCTGTTCCACACCCGCCGCAAACCGGGGGTAACTTGGTTTGATTTTGTGCTGAGGCGCTGGTACGAGGTGTTTCTGGTGATACCGATTTGGCAGGGGTGGCGGATTCTGCCGGTATTGGTGCGGCTTCACAAGTCGGGTTTGGTGAATCTCGATCGCGTAGTTGCTCAAGTTACCTATGAACCGGTGGCTTATTTAGCCAATACGATGTCGGAATACATGATGGTGCGGTTTATCAATCAAGCTAAAACTTCCATCAAACAGGGCGACGCGGCACAGATGTTGCTGGCGCAGCAGCCGTACCTTCACGTCAATCAGGAAAATACGATCGAACAAATTACCAAGCGGATTTTGGATCTGACAATTTACAAAGTTTTGCCACAGGTGCAACCGGATTTGGAAGAATTGCTGCATCACAATTTGGAAACAACAATCAAACAGTCGGATTTTTATCAAATCCTGCAAACTTTCTCTCCGATTAACATTTTGCCGACGGAGATGACGGAACAGCTAGCGAATTATTTGGCTCAAACTGCTGTGGATGTGGTATCTACTACTTACGAAGATGATAAAGGTAGAAAAATTATCGATAATTTCAGCCAAGAATTTAATCAAAGTTTGCGGCGGGAATTGCAAGATGAGAAAACTCTCGGGGAATTGCAGTCGCTGCTGTCGGATTTGTTGGAAGAAGTGAAGTTGAATTACATTCAAGGCGGCTTGAAGTCCGATCCGGTGCAAACGTTTACGGAAATGAACTCACTCCGGGGAGTAAGGGAGAGTTGATACAGCAATGAGTTCCGGTTTTGTGAATTGGATGGTTTGGAACGAACCGATGAAACTCGCCTTAGCCCTATTATGGCGAAGGAGGATAAGAGAAGAGAAAGAGTTTACAAGTTCTACGGGTAAGGTGCGCCTCCTCGGCGTACCTACGAATAAGGGTAGTGGGGATATCCGAAATATCGGGGGATAAACCTATCTAAATCCCAAGCTAAAATAAAACAATTAACCTCAAACCTCTATCATATTAGATATCTATCTTGAACAACCTTACTTGCCTGGAAATAGAAGTCGCTCAAACAACGCTGAGATTAGCAATGTTGGTGGGCTTAACACTTTTAATCGCCTTTTTTGTGGCGTCAGAACTAGCATTAGTATCAGCCGATCGCCATCAAATCCGCCAACTCGCCCACTTGGACGATCGCCCAACCGCCAAAACCGCCGAACTCGTCCACCAAGCTCAAAACAACATACCGCATTACCTGTCTGTGACTCAAACTGGCACAACAGCAGGGAGTTTGCTGTTGGGTTGGTTGGGTGAGGGAGCGACTGTACACTGGATCGAACCGTGGATCGACAAATTGCCGATCGGTCATTGGTCGGCCGTGCTGACTGCTCATTCGATCGCAGTTCCCGCAGCTTTTATCTTAGTAACTTACGTAGAAATAGTCTTAGGAGAACTCATTCCCAAAGTATTAGCAACCCACGCCCCAGAACGCACCGCTTTGCTGCTGATGCCTGCCCTCGAACTTTGCTCAAAATTACTGTGGCCGCTGCTAGCAATTCTCAACGGTACCGTGCGGCTGCTGACTGGTTGGATTACCAGTAAAGAGTCTCAACCGCTGCTGTTACCTTCCGAGGCAACTCTCGTTCAGAAAGATGCTCATTCGGCACTAATTTCTGGCCTATGGGAAGTGACAGCAGTTAACGAAAAACTCGGGTTAAATCTGCCGACTAACCAAGCTTACCAAACAATCGCTGGGTTCGTGATCCACAATTTGGGTAAAATGCCCAATCAAGGCGAGCGGCTATTGTGGGGTGAATTAGAAATAGAAGCAGAAAATGTGGTAGAAGGCAGTTTAGAAACAGTGCTACTGCGTCAGGTGACTCGCCCTTTATTTGAGCCGCAACATCCAGAACTTGTGTTAAATTGATCCTAAATCCGGCTTAAATACTTCCTCGATCTATGTGTGAGGTTGTAATTAGCAGCTCAGTGCGACAATCTACCAGAAATCTGCAAATTGCATAAAGCACAATTTATGAGGTGGATATGCTAAAAACACTTTGGGCTACTGTTCGACAAGGGAAAATTGAACTGCTGGAGTTATCAGAATTACCCGAAGGG
>NZ_JAUBQU010000059.1:0-39071 GCF_036701435.1 Microcoleus sp. Pol12A5 | reverse complement strand
GCGCGATCGGGGGATTGATAAGATTACCGTTGAGGTGCTTTACGCAGCGAAGGAATCTGTCGGCGCGTAGTTAGTTGAGTAAGGGCATCTCTTGTGGATGCCCTTGCTTATCAAACAAATAGATTAATTTACGATAAAGTTGACTTAGGAAAAATGCCAGATATTACTCAAGACGATGGCTGGAAGGAAATATGGGCGATAGTTGACTCTAATGAATCTTGGTTAACTGATCCAGATAAGTGTTCAGAAATACAAGGGAGACTTTCCAGATTCAATTTCAACAAAAATCATAGTGCAGATCCACAGCATATTGATAATGTGATAAAAACTCTAGGAATAGGATTTTACCTGACCAAAGCTGCTGTTGAATGGGATAATCCTGTGGCAGGTAAGAGTCTACCAAACAACTGTTCTACCGCTAATGCAAGAGGCATTCAGTGGCAACTGGTGATGGCCTACGGTGGATTTGAAAGTGTTACAAAGACATTAATGTATCTGACAGGAGAAAAGAATTCATATCTTAGTATAGATCGCGTTCAACATTTTACATCTAAATGCAATAATCTCCCTAATTATATTCCCTTAATACCCCCTAATACCAACAGACAAAATCTTGATAAATGGCTTACCAAATCACCTTCTGAAACAGGTGATGAACTTCTAGATTTTCTTGGTCTTAAAAGTGGCGATCGAACTCAAATTAAAGACTGGCTTGTTAATAGCAATCAGATAGAAGATTGGGCAAATGCTACTATGTTAGCCAAGGCTTTAAGAAATGCCACTGCACATGGTGCGCTTTCACCTAGTAAAGTTAAAGAATGGGGTTTGGAACCAGCAATGAAAATTCTAGTTAAAAACCTTGGCGATCTAGTTGTTTTTGGGTTGCAGACATTAGAATCACCTAGAGTTTAGCTCAATATCAAAAATTAATCGTAAAGCGTTCGCGAAGCTTTCCAGAAGGGTAGCTATCTCGTAGGGAATCGCCCTTTTCAAACCAAGGGCGATCGCCAACCTGAAAAATTGCTATAATATCAAATGAGCCAACCTTGCTCTCAGTGAAAAAATATGTCAACCCCTACACAAACTCCCCAAACAAGCACCCTTGAGATAACTATCAATCAGGAACAAAAAGAACTGTTAGAAAAAGCAGCTACCCTGTGGGGTCTTAGTCTGAGCGAATATCTGCTCGAAGTTGCTCTAAATCTAGCCGAAGAACTGCCACTTAAACCAGAAAAGATCGTTCTTTCCGAACCCAATTGGGAAATTGTTACCTCAGCGATTGAAAACCCACCAGAACTTAACTCTAAGCTGAAAGCAGCGATCGAGAGGTATCGGCAAAAATACGATCGCAAATAAATAATGGAATGGATTTTTTGCTCTATAGATGATAGCAGGGTGATTCGGGAGAATTTTGATTGCGGTGTGCCGGAGTTAAATCAGTATCTCAAAAAATACGCCCGACAAAATCAAAGAAAAGGTATTGCTAAAACTTGGGTGGCAATTCCTCAAGACGGTGACGGTCAAGTAGCAGGTTATTATTCAATCAGTATGGCTGCATTACAACTAGAGTTACTTCCTGAAAATTACAGAAGAGGGTTGCCGCGCTACCCCCTTCCAGTCATGCGGATCGGAAAACTGGCAGTAACTCAATCAATGCAGGGTAGAAGACTAGGTGAGACACTGCTAATCGATGCTTTTAACAGAGTGATTCGTTTGTCAGAAGATATAGGAGTATTGGGAGTAATAGTTGACGCATTGAACGAACAAGCTAAGGGATTTTATTTGCAATACGAGTTCATTGCCTTAGAAGGCGATGAACTTTCACTTTTTATTCCCATGACGAGGATATTAGAAGCTTTTACATAGGTAAAAGACAAAAGTTTGTCTTAGCTTAGAAAAGGCGATCGCCCTCTTTCAACCAAGGGCGATCGCACGCTTATCAACTCGCCACCAAAATTAATCGATCGGATCGAAAACAAGAGTCAATCGAGCACCGGGAAGCAGTTGTTTGAGAACTCGCAAATGACCCTCTGCATCAGACCAATTGCGAAACCGACCGACAACGACCCTTTGTAGATTTGGAAGCAAACGAACCACGATCCACGGTCTGAGACGTTTCTCATACGGCATAATAGGTGTATCTCCTTGTTAATTGGAGCCATAGCCAGTCCTGAGCCCTCGGAAAGCATCGGACTGGCTTTTGACTGAGCCTTGATGGGATTAGACGAATTGTAACATAATAAGCCCAAATATGTGTCAGTAGATTTTTAAGAATAGGGTAACAACACGATCGGGAGCGTAAGCTTGTACCATTAAGAGCGTTGGCAAACAAACAAACATTTACATTGAGCAAGCGCGTTCACGTTACCTTTCCTGATTACGTATATGAAGCTTTGGATCGATGGGCTGACAAGCAAGGCAGATCCACGGCTAACCTGATAGCCTTTCTCGTGGAAACGGCTTTATTGGAAGCCCAACAAAGGGGAGAAGTACCCTCTGGGCCTGAAGATCCCAAAAGCGACAGGTAAAGACTTCCCTCGTGGGTTACGGGGGCGTGTCGCCCGATCGCACTTATCGAAATTGATGAAAACTAGCATCAGCGCCCGCAGTTGGCGCCCAATATTTAAAATAATTCTCTGTTTTGTCCTCGCGATCGCTTGTTAGTGCATAAGTCCTATCAGCCATCGACAGTGCCAGTTATTTAATTGTCCGCCGGCCAGTCAGTTGCAGGGAAACTCACAAAAAATATCATTCTCAGTAACGAACTTTCGACTATACATTCAATCCTCTTGCGGGGCGGGCTTCTAGCCTGCCCCTAAAAGCTTATTGAGAATAGTGCCCGATCTCAGGGGAAACGGAAACTGCATCCAAGGATTTCCTCCTTGAGGCCAATGGTGAAAACTGTACTGTTCGATCGCCCTCATCAATCCAACTTACCTAGATTAGACGCATCAACATATTTTAAAGGAATGACTTATGAACTTCACAGCAAGACTCACACAAACCAGCTTACTCGGTTTAATGCTCTTTGCCAGCAATCCAGCAGCAACCTTGGCTATAGGACAATCGAACACAAGCACTGCACCAACAGCGTCTCGCACTCAGTCTCCGATTGAAACCATACAAATAGCTAATGTATCCACTCCCCAAAAACAGGTGAGAGATTTTTGTGTTCGCAAAAGACAGACACTGGCAAACTATTTCGAGACCAGCAACTTTCGGATTTATCTGTGCTACAACCACGCTCATCAACTATATTACTACGGCGTTAAAAAGAGTAACGGCAGCACGATCGCCCTGCGAGCTCAAACTGAAGAGGGGACTGGTTACGTGGCCACAAATGGCACCTACGATTACATTGTTACAGGAGCTAGCCTTAGTATTTATAACAAAGGCAAACGCATTCTCGAACAACGAGTGATTCGCTCCCTTTAGTATTTAAATGCGATCGGGCTTTCCAGCCCCGACTTCTTCAAAAAGCCGGGGATCTAACAGAATATCTGGCTTTTCTGCTGAGGCAGACAAAAGTTTGTGTAATTTAACCTCGAATTCAAATGACCGGCGCTTCGCCACATTTGAGTTTGAGGTTAACAGGTTTCAACCGCCGAATAATCTCAAAATAAAAAAACCCTCCCCAACAAGGAGAAGGGAGGGTGAAAAGACAGTGAGAAATTTATTTTTTTGCAGAATTAACAATAAGGAGTTACATCTTCGCCACACTCGTCAGCCAAATAACACAAAGCTCGAAAGCGCAGCCCAACGACTTGCTCGTAAAGCGGATTTAACTTGCACAGCGGCGGAATGGATAATAAAGTGCGATCGCCAATTTTGACTTCTCGCTCAAACGGACACTGGCTGGGAATAAACTTACACAGCAACCGAGCCAACTTTTGACTTTTAATTGCAGTGTTATCAAGCCATTCTTTTAGCGGATGCAAGGGGTCAAAGTGTGGCTTTTGACCGTAAGGTTGAGAATTTGTAGCGACATTAACGGCGGTTTCTTGTTTGCCAAACCCTACCCAATTTGGCAGAGTTCGGTAGGAGATGGTATGCTCAAATACGTTCATTTTGCTCTGTTCCTCTTTTATAACGAGGTGCCAAGAACTCTCTGTAGAGCTTGTGCGATATTATCTACAATCAGTATCTACAGCATCTCGTTTTGCTTTACCGGATTGAACTTCTAAAATTAATGACTTAGGACGAGAAAAGTAGTTCCTGATTTTTTTTAAAGACGGTGTGCGCTCTAAAAACTGTCCTCATTTCAAGCCCAACAATTGATTGATAAGGTAAAAATTCTCTCTTCTACGTTTTAGCTTCAACCTTCGGTTGACTCTCCTTTTGTAGTTCAATTACTATTGTGAGGCATCCAGGTGAATTATCCTATACGTGAAAATGCGGAATTTTTAATAAAACTTATAATATTTCTAAATAAGCTCTGCTGCAAAAAACCCTCAAACCTCGCCCCAACAATCTTTGCTCGCGATCGCTCAGAAACTTCTACAATGAGAAATAATCGGTATCGCCGCCCTCACAACCCATGAGTAACCCAGAAACCAAAGCTATCACCCGCGAATTGCAAAGCCACGCCGCCATTCTCGGTGGCTTCGTCTCCCTCCTGTGGATTATCGAAATTGTCGATGTATTCCTGTTCGGAGGCAGGCTGAATGACTACGGAGTCCGCCCCCGCAGCCTCGACGGACTTGAAGGCATCTTGTTTATGCCTTTTCTGCACGGCAGTTTTGCTCACTTAGCCGCCAATACCCTCCCTTTTGTGACATTGGGTTGGTTGATAATGCTACGAGAAATTAGCGACTTTTTTATCGTGAGTGCCGTCACTGTGCTAGTCAGCGGATTGGGAGTTTGGCTGACGGGCGCGCCTAATTCCGTTCACATTGGTGCTAGCGGATTAATCTTTGGTTACTTCGGCTTCTTGCTGCTGCGGGGCTATTTTGAACGCAGCTTTACATCTATTTTGGTATCTTTAATTGTCGGTTTCTTCTACGGCAGTTTAATTTGGGGAGTTTTGCCCTCGCAGCAGGGAGTTTCCTGGCAAGCGCATTTCTTTGGCTTTGTCGGCGGGGTATTAACAGCTCAACTTTTAGGACGGCAGAAACGAGAAATTAACTAGAATAAGACTGAGGCTGCATGGTATCATCACCTTAGTTTATTGCCCCGAACTTATCTGAAAGCGTAGGTTTTTTGTCACTAAACCTGGTTTCTTGTGTAACAATTGCCTCCCGGATAGCAAGACTAACTGCTGACCAATAATTCAACGCGGGCCGGCAAGCACACAGTAAAAACCGAACCGCAACCTAACTCGCTTTCAACCTGCATATCGCCACCCATCATCACGCAAAAGTGACGGCTAATAGTCAATCCCAAACCCGTGCCGCCATACTTGCGCGTAGTTGAGGCGTCGCCCTGCATAAAAGCTTGAAATAAATGCTGCAATTGTTCGGGGGGAATCCCAATACCCGTATCAGCTACGCGAAAAATTATTGAGTCGGAAGGTTCTGCTATTTCTTGAGTTGTTAAGCTTTCATGTTTAACTCTTTCAATGCAGAGGGTAATAGTGCCACCTTCCGTAAATTTGGCTGCATTGCTCAGCAGGTTGAGCAATATTTGACGAGTTTTGGTAATGTCAGCATACATAATTCCCAAGTCGCTACCACAATCAACTTCAAACTTATTAGAATTTTTATCTACCAAGGGTTTGACAGTAGAAACTACCTCGTCAATTAAATTAACCGGATTGAAAGTTTCTAAGTAAAGTTCCATCCGACCCGCTTCAATCTTAGAAATATCTAGAATGTCGCTAATTAAAGATAGCAAGTGTTTGCCCGCTGTTTGAATTTTTTGCAAGTCGGGGATAAAATCTTCGCAGCCTAAATCCTCGGCGTCTTCTTTGAGGATATCGCTGTAACCAATAATCGCGTTGAGAGGAGTTCGCAATTCGTGGCTCATATTAGCTAAAAAAGCGCTTTTGGCTTGGTTTGCAGCTTGAGCGGTTTGAGCGACTTTTTGGAATTCTTCTGCTAATTTGCGCTGGGTAATATCTTCGGCAATACCGACGATGCGGTAAATTTCTCCGGTTTGGCTGCGGACTGGAAAAGCCCGATCGCGCACCCAGCAAACTGAACCGTCGGTTGGCGTAGCCCCCTTAGGGGATCGCACTACCCGATACTCTTCATCATAATCGCCCCGCACCTGTTTCTCAAAAGCAGCCTTGACGCGATCGAGATCCTCCGGGTGAATAGCATCCCAAAAAGCCTCCGGTTCTGATTGCAAACTCTGACAGCTCAAATTCCATATTTTTTCGCAAGCAGGGCTCACATAAACTAGCTGCTTTTGATTGGGTTCTCTAATCCAAAATACCTCATGAATATTTTCTGCCAACTGACGAAACCGCTCCTCGCTGGCCCGCAACTTCTCCACAGCACTGTGAAATTCAGTCACATCCTGAATCAGCGATGCCACCCCGATGATGGTGCCGTCAGCATCAACCAAAGTCGTATTGTACCACTCGCAAAGAATAATTTTGCCATCCTTTCGGATGTTCTCGTTAATGCTACTAATTCCTCCTTGATTAGTGAGCAAAGTTATAGATAGTTGCCTAACATACTCCTTAGCACTTTCAGGAACTATTAGATCGACTCCGTGGCGTCCCATTGCTTCCAAGCGGCTGTATCCAAAAATTCTTTCGGCTGACAAATTCCATTCCGCTACTTCAAAGTTGAGATCCCATTCAATCGCGCCCAATGGAGTTTGGTGAAGATGGAGAGCCAGTTTTTGCTGCGATTTTTTCAGAGAAAGAATTAATTCATTTTTGTCGGCTATCGCAGATTCTACCCGCTCTTCGAGAGTAGTAAACGACTCTTCCAATTGACCGGCCATCCTATTAAAAGAGCGAGCTAAGACACCCACCTCATCCTCCCGATCTACAGACGCCATCAAGCGGGGATCTACCGCCATCCCGTCCCATTCTTCCCGCGACAAAGCCTCCGCAGCCTTGCTCAGACGCTGAATCGGTACAACAATCCACCTAGAAGTCAGAGCGCCAATCGCCGTTGCCAGCACCAAAGCACCCAGACACATCACCACAGTATACCGAGTGTTGGCATTAATCCTTTCCATAAAATCGGCTTCAGGAACCGTCACCACAATCAACCAGTCGAGGCCCCTGCTGTCTAAAAGCGGCGTCACCTGTAGAAATTGCCGTTGACCGTCGATCGTAAAATCTAACTGGCGAGAGCTGTCAATTTTGTGCAAATCCCCGAAGCGTTCTGTCAAATAGCGGGCGGTCGATCGAATTAGAACATTCTTGCTGCTCGTTGCCACAATCCGTTTCGCAACACCATTGCTAACAATAAATGGCGGTTCCTGAGTAGAATTTGCCACCAATTGCCCAGACCTTTCTACAATAAAAGTCTGTCCTGATTTGCCAATTTTTAGAGTTTCCAAGAATTGATTGAGCTTGGAAAGTGCCAAGTCAGAACCCAGGATGCCAATCAGTTTACCATCCTCGCCATAAACTGGTTGAGCAGCCGTAATCGCTAGTTTGGGAGCGTCAAAATAATTATAGATTTTACTCCAAGTCGGTTTGCCTGCCCGCACCGGAGCTATGTACCAAGGTCGGACGCGGGGGTCGTAGTTGATAGTGGTTTTTAATAGCTTGGTTTGTTTCTCGAACTGGGACAGCCCGTAGCTATGCAAATTATAGCCAGTAGATTGATTAGAAATCTGAACTTGCAACTTGCCGTCGTCGAGGCGTTCAACTCCAATAAAATCTTTTGCTTCGGATGCGAATTGAATGTAGCTAATTTTATCAAAAATTTTTATTTGTTTGTAGAAGTAGCGTTGCAAACTATCACTATCCTGCTCGTTCACAATGCCGAGACGGATGGCATCGAGATTTAGCTGATTGATTTGGTGTGGCGTTTCAATATAACTATTAATATGTTGCTGGATACGCGATGTGACTTCTGTCCGCAGTTGTGCGGCAACATGGTTGACGGCTATGCGCCCGTTCCGCAGCGACAGCCACCCCGTCAACCCTACCGCAGCGAAAGTCTGGAGGGCAAAAGGCACAACAAGGACGATGCGAATTGGCACTTTGCCCGACATTTTTAAAATCGGGTCGGTCAGATATTTGATTGGCATGGTAAAGCAGAACTCTTATGAACCCACAACATTCCGGTCAAGTACAACTTGATGAGCGCAGGTTTTGAAGTTGAGATGGTTTTAGTAGGCACAGTGCTGTTAATAACTCGGAATCTGCCGCTGGCAACTGAATTTTTAACGACTGCCACCGCCATCTTAGCGCGATCGCGAGCTTTGGGAACATTGGCGATCGAGATGAATGCAGTATCAATTCTCCATGCACTCTACACGCTCATAATATTATAGATTTTGAGATTAAAGAATTGAATAATTGGGAAAAACTGATTCTGTAAGGGTTTAGAAGTTGCCTGCTGTTGCATTCTTTTTTTTAACCGGTTTCAGAAACCGGGTTTTTTAGCGTTTTGGCGGGCTGTAACTATTGTCGTGAAAAAACCCATTGGTGAATAGCCACCCGTCCATCCGCCACTAACTATTTTTCCACTTCTGAGGCGCCCTAATCAAACAAATCGAGTTTTTGGTTGACTCATTCCTGAAAAGACGTATTCTGGGGTTTCAACCGGGTTGCTGGGTTAGTTCTATTTTTCCGATAGCGCGATCGAAAATTATAAGTTTTCACAGCAACTGCAATTGATATCTCCACAAGCAGCTACTTTGGATAGAGTGCAACTTAATGCCGACTCGGTACAATAAGCGCATAGTAGGATGCAACTAGCGGAGGCATGGATGATGAACGCAGTTATTGCTACTCTTGGCACTGCTCTCGGACTGAGCTCAATTTTTATCGGTTTAACCCCGGCGGTTCTCGCCCAACAAAGACTGCAAGCAGCGCCCCAATATTCGGAAACGACTTTATCTGGGGATTCATTGAGGGCCGTGGAGGACAGAACCTTAGACTCGGACTACCAAAACTTGATTGGTGAACCAGAAACGGCAGGTAATTCTGCTAGAAGGGAAAGCAGCTTGGGCGACACATTTCGCCTCAAAATCGATGGCCCATTGGAATTTATTACTACTCCTTCGGACGCCCAGCGTCAAGGAAATCCTTTACCTCCAAAACAAACCGACAGCGGTACAGAAGCGGGAGTTCAGCTTCAGCTAGGACTTTAGCAATTTTAAATGAATTCATTTAAAGCAAGCGATCGCGGAACCCAATTTTTGACTCTCGGAGTTATTGTGACTGCGATCGCTTTTTTATCAGAGTTTTATCACAAGTTTTGTGCGGTTTCCCTCACACAAGGTTCTCTATTGTGAACCTACAATTAGACCAATTAAACTTCCGATACAGACCGATTAGCTACATTTCTTTACAATAGCGCATAAAACTGGCGGTGAAGGTGATGAGAAAGGCTCAACTTATCGATTATTTGCGGGGAGAGTTGGCGATATCGAATTCGGCGATCGCCGTTGCTCTCCGACACGGTGAACAAGATGCCGGCGAACTGCCGATGGTACTGTGGCAGTACGGGTTAGTAACACTGGAACAGTTAAACCTAATTTTTGATTGGCTGGAAGCTCAGCCGACTTAGCAATTTAAAATCCTGAGTTAAAAAATATGGATATCGGATTGCAATTTTTTGACAAATAAAGCTTGCACAAACGGTCGTCGAAAAGTATAGGGTTGAGTGTTTAGGTTGAGGGTGGGTCTTATTTTGTCCCAATTAGAAAAATACAAATATACAGTAGGGACACAGCAGTGCTGTGTCCTCATTTTTTTGCCGCCTAAAATAAACTGCTTTCATATCAAATGTGGCAGCATCGGAATTAATATAGCCCACAGATTTCGAGACGGCAGTGGCGTCTCCTCTATATCATGTCGCTCGTGCAACCGGAAACGCTATCAATCGTCGAAGATGCGATCGCCGACGGCCTCCAACAGACGGCATAAAACAAACCCCAGCAACTTTTAGGCTGCCGGGGCTTGTCTTGTTTAATTTGGTGGCGGGAAGTGGATTTGAACCACTGACCTTCGGGTTATGAGCCCGACGAGCTACCAGGCTGCTCTATCCCGCGTCGCTTTGTCTCTCTGTAGTGGTTTCCAAAAACAAAACCCTGAAACCTTAACGATTACAGGGTTCGCTTGAATTTGGTGGCGGGAAGTGGATTTGAACCACTGAGTAGCCATATTTAGAGCCAAAAAACACTACTTTCTCTTTCAGTTCTCTCTCAAGCAATCACAACCATTTGAAAGCTGAGAGAAAAATGAGAGAAGATTCTAAGGTAATAACTGTAAGCACTTCAGGCGATTACCTCATTGGCTACGAGAGAATCCTAGATTACTTTAAAGAAGCTCAAAAAGAATGTCCAAAAGGCGTAGGACTAAAGAGAGAAAGCAAACCCAGCGCTAACTACATATCTCTTCAGTTCAAAATAGGTTCTAAGCGTGTAGCTAAAGCTTGTGGCTGCAATCTATCTATGTCTGGGATAAGCGAGGCTCTAAAAAAGGCTAAATCTGTAGCTGAGGCATTGGGTAAGTTTTCCAGTGAGACGGAATTTTGGAACTGGTATGATGACCAGATTCTAGAAAAGAATGTCATTAAGAATGATGTAATGACATTTGCAGAAGCAATAGCTTTAGTAGAGAACGCTTACTGGGAGGGTTACACCAAAAAAAGGCAGAAACGAGACAAAGAGAATGTATCGCACCAAAACACTTTCTATCAGGTGTACAGTAAATATTACAAGCTTTTGCCTCAAGACAAGAAAGTTAACCTCACTGAGATAATGACTGTAATCAACAGTAAGGAAAAAGGAAGTAAGACCTATAAAAACTGCTTGTGTGCAATGAGGAAGTTAGCTGAGACTATTAGCAACTCTAAGCTACAGGAAGAATTAAGCCAAATAGACGGTAAGCAAACCATCTATCGAGATGACCTTCAAATGGTATCGATTGAAGACTTTTTACAACTTCGTAGAGAAGTCTTAGATATCCCCTCTGGTGATAAGCGGTACAACTTAGAATCTAGGAAAGCTTGGTTGTGGGTTTTCAGTATGCAAGTGGTGTATGGATTGAGAGTACATGAGGTTTTTGCAATACAGAATGCTGACCAGCCTTTTCTTACCAAAGACAACATCTCTATTCCTGCATTGAATGACCCTAAGAATACAAAAATGGTTGCAGTAGTAGGAGATAAAACCTTACTTGAAACTACTACTAAGACAGGTTACAGACTCACTGTACCTATGATTCCCCCAACTCATCCTAACTTGATAGAGCAGCTAGAGATTAAGTCAGGCAGTTTTCCTCAAATCAATTTAGTTTCAACTAAAAACACCACAATAGCCGTAAAATACGCTAAAACAGCGCACCGGAACTTAAAAGCTTGGAGCAAGTACATTACCCAGACTCACGCTTTCCGTCATTTAAGTAACCTTAACGGTATGATGTCAGGTGTCAGCCTTGAAACGAGAGCTATGAGTTTAGGTCACTCTCCTATGATGAATGACACGGTGTATAAGAAACGACAGACTACTAAGACTACGATGGACTTGCTAACTAAATCCAACAATCAGGCTATTCCTCTACTCTCTGCTATTGAGGTTCTAAGACAAGTAGGTTCTGATGTTAAAACAATTACTCTACTCTCTGCTATCTACAGCGTTACTCCAGAGGAAATTGTAGAATTCTTAGAGACATAGCAGTTAGATAGATGCTAGCGGGCGACTAATATCTAAATCTGGTAAAAGAGAAAGGTAAATTTCAGAGGATAGAGGCGAAAAACTTCTATCCTTTTCATTGATGTGCGTTGGTACGGTAAACCGAACATCATGAGATACGGTAATCTGGAAATTGCTTACTCTGTCCATTCAATTAACGACTTTCTATAATGAGTAATAGGTAAACACTGAACCTTGACAATTTAGGAGTCTCTTATTTTCTTGTCTTACAAGCAAGAACTTAGAGATTCTCGGTTTCTAGCGATTTTGCTATGGCAATCTCCGTTAGAACATTTTAGTGGTGTTTATATGATGATTTATCTATTTTTTTTAAAAAATGACGAACTATAAAGAAACAGACAGAATTATTGCTGATAACTTTGCTGAGCGGTTAAGCCTTAACAAAGTCACCAAGGATATTTACTTGGATGGAGAAGTATTTGATTTACCTAAGTTTAGGTATCAGGTTTCTCTCAAGCATAATACTGTCCTAGAGAATGATAAGTACATCCATGAATTAGCATACCTCTACGCTAGTAAAAATGTATTCTCTCCTTTAGAGGATTACTTAAATGTATGCGAGTCTACGTTCCCAGATATAGACTACAAAGATGTTTTTAGAGAGCTTAATGAGAAAGTCCTACATATTGATCCTCATTCCTTAGAAGGATTATTTTTACCTAGGACTTTAGTAGGTGCAGTAGCGAGAGTGTTAAAGCCTGGTACTAAATTTGATACTGTACTTTTACTTAAAGGTTCTCAAGGCTTTTATAAGACTTCTTTCTTCAGGGAATTAGCAGGAGAAGATTTATTTACTTCTATGTCTTTGCAAGCTTATAATAAAGATGAGCTAATGATTTGTCATAGTAAATGGATTATTGAGCTAGGAGAGTGTGAAGAGACTCTGACTGCGAGTAAGATGGGTAAGTTAAAAGCTTTTATTACTCAGCAAAGCGACACTCTTCGTAAACCCTATGATAGTAGACCGATTACACTACCTCGACAGTTTATTATAGTAGGTACAACCAATAAAGATAAGTTTTTAGTTGATGCTACAGGTAATAGAAGATTTTGGTGCGTAGATGTAAACGAGAAAATTGCTATTGAATGGGTAAAAGAAAATAGAGATTTGATTTGGGCTAGTGCTGTTAAAGCCTACAAAGATAATTATCCTATCTACTTAAATGAAACTGAGCAAGAAATGCTTAATGCTGTAAATGAAAAATATCAAGCAAATGATATGTGGGAAGATATAGTAGCTGATTGGGTAGAGAAACGACAAGAGCCTTTTGTTTTGGGCGATGTCTTAACCCAGGCTGTAGGAAAAGAACCTAAGTCTTGGAATAGAAAAGATGCAGAAAGGATTAGTGATATTCTGAGAAGTTTAGGCTTAGAAAAACCCACTACAGCTAGTAGAGTCAACGGTAAGTCCGGTAAATACTGGCAAGTACCTGTGGCTGTAACTAGGTAATTGCTCAGTTACGGTTGAGTTCCAAGCTGAATCCTTTATCTATCAAGGGGTTCAGCTATTTTGTAACTGTGTAACCGTGTAACTGTAAAATTTTAACTAATCGTTTGGATCGATCGGTCAATCTAGTTAATTGATAGACCCGGAGAAAATAAATATCCAATGGTGTTAAAGTTAGTTGAGTTACAGTTACATGGTTACATAGTTACACTTCTCAGGATAAAATCACCTACTGATAAATAGCTAAAACTCTTGGTATATAATTTTAGGGTTGGCGACAATTAGGTGATTTAAGTCACAGTATATGCAGAGGACTACTGTTAAATTCATAATGATAATTACCAAAAATAAAGGAGTTAAGTATTATGGAAGTGGCTATATCTATGTTCTTAGCTGAAGAAATCACCGCTACTGATGAAAGATTAAACTATTTATCGTATGAGGAGCTGAGTCTAATTTGTCCTCATCGTGAGTGTAGGGAACTTGTCTTCCATAAGCCATGTATAGAGGGAAAAAGAGTTCCTCACTTCTCTCATTTCAAAGATACAGGCAAAAACTGTAAGTTGGAAAGAAAGGGCAATACCCATTCCGGTGAACCCAGTAAGGATTCAGAGAGTAGAGAACAAAGCTTAGAAAAATTCCAGACTAAGTTTAAAGACATCCTCGACCAAGCCATAATTAATAATCCTAATCAAACAATCTCAAGTATTAATGAGCTTAAGGAGTGTAGGCTTCAAGGTCTAAGCTTAGTGGATACACATAAAATTGATATTCCGTCATGGTTAAGTTGGTTCAAAAAGGAAAGAAAACTTATTGAAAAAATTGCCTTATCTTTAATTAAAAACAATAATGAATTATCAAAAATACAGGGTCGAGTTTTAACATATATAGTTGATTACTTATGCGTTCCTGCTAGTGAATACATTTTAGAGGATATCCTTTACTATGTGTTTTATTTGTTAAATAAAAACGTCTCTGTTAATAACGATTCTCAGGAAGTTTGCTCTAAAGTTATTGAGTTAATACTTTATGTTTCTAGAAGCTTAACATTTGATGAGTTCCCAAGTGAAGCCATAGGGAAACATGAGATTTTAAATTTTGGTAAAACCCTAGGTGAAATAGGTACTAAGCTAGAAAAGGAACATCAACGTATAATAAATGAACCTGAGCGAGGTTTTGGGTTCAATAAGTTCGGATTATACCGTCCGTTTGGCTACGAAAGCTGCAAAGAAACTGAGCTTGAGTATATCTCTGGCAAGCGCAAACAGAACAAAAAAGGGAAAATAAGGTATGTTAAAAGTAAGGGAAAATCTCCCCAAAAGTTGAGTATATGTTGGGAAACAGATGGTAGCGAACAGCATCTCATCTTTAAGCATAATAGCGTGATAGTTGCAACTTTTTCTAAACTGAACAATGACTCACTTCAGTGGAAACCTTTATCGGGTTTTAATAAGTTGTCTAGACAGATTGCAATTCCCACCTGGTATAACTACGACCCTATACTGAGTACGTCTCTAGAGCAATTTTTTTTACAATGGCTAGTGAGTCAAGGATTTGCCGAACACCTAAGCCTATGCTCTCGTAGACGAGCATATTCTCCTGCATTAGTAAAGCTACTACTACTGTATATGTCTTATGCAGCAGAACAGACAGAAATATCTACAGAAACCGAATTACTAGGAAGTGATATGCAACTATCCCTAGACAAGGTAGGAGAAACCTATAAGAACCTAATATCAGGTCTGGTACAGGATACCCCCCATATGAAGCGAATCTACGAATTAGACGAAACATTTGCTCTACAAGCAGTCAAACCCACTGAATAGACCTCTCTAGTGATACTGGAAACAGCAGTAGAACCAACCACGTCACCTCCTACTCCAACAGTCGATGTAATGACAGAAAACTAAAGAGAAACAGTTAGGGTACGTGTGGTAAATACTCTAGCTCTTTCTTTACAGGTATCTGTAAAGGTAGCTACTAAGCTATAAGACCTTAACTAACAGTCATTAGTAGAACTCAACAAAACACACAAACAATGGAGTCAACCATGCTAGACCTAAGCGTACTCGGACACACAACTTGGGCATATCGTTCAACCGAAAATATCCGTTACGAATACCGACTCGGTAAGGGTACAAAAAACAAAAAAGGTGAGATTGTCTACAAAGAGCTTAAGGGTGAAAGTCCAAAGGAAATATCAGTTACTTGGACGGAGGATCAACTAGGTCAGCATCTCCTCTTAAAGGATAATACAGCAACTGTCGCAACCTTTAGCTTACTCAATGACAAGACAATTGTTTGGCAACCTCTAGAAGCTTATGAACGGAAACAAACGAGAATAATCGCAATACCCACTAATCGGAATAATGACCTAGTAATAGCAGAAACCCTTTTCTCTTTCTTTGAGCAATGGTTATACTCAAAACCGTTTGCACAGCGTTTAGATCAGTTGAGTAAGGAATTGGTCTATCCCCCTCGACTTGTCAAGCTGTTACTTTTGTTTATGGCATACCAAGAGGAGCGGTCAGACAAAGGTCAAGACGCTGCTAAATTGTCGATGATGATGAATATATCACTTGATAGTGTTGTTCAAAAGTTTAAATTCTACATAGAGCAATTGACCGGGGATGTTGCATATATGCAGCGCTTATACAGCGTAGATGAGAAGTTTATCTTGTCTCCTGCTAAGCCCACAACACCAGCGATTGAGTCTATACAGGTAACTCCTTCTACTCCTGATGTGTAAGTAGTCGAGTTCACGCCACGATCTACTAATGAGTCCTTACCCTACTAGATAGCCAACCAGCTCTAAATCCCTATCTAGCTTAGCTTTACTTCGCACTTTTTATACACTACTAAGATAGGACATTATATCTAAAAAGTGATATAGGAAAGTATATATGAAATATGAGAATCTATAGGAACAGAGTAGAGACGATAGCTAAATGGTTGAGGTTAGAGTAACCCGCTTTCCCTATGTGCTTCTATTACATAATTTATTTCAATGCAAACTCAATGTTCTATAACTAAAGAAAATCATATTATACGCCTCTAGATTGAGCTACATGGAGCGATAAGGCACGTATGGGTATGAATATTGTGTAGAGGAGCCTTAAAACTCGATTTAAGAGGGATAGAACAGATAGGTAAGCCTAGATATGGAGTCTTAGTCTGTTATAACCTAAGCTTATTTAGTTAATAAGTATTGCTTATCTAACTTTAGAGTTAGGTTTAATCCCTATTCATGGTACAGTAGAGTCATTTGAGAGAAAAGTGAGAGAAAAGAGGTGGCGATCGCATCCTTATCGCATCCTTCTAGTAGTGGCTCCAGACGATATAAAACAAACCCCAGCAACTTTTAGGCTGCCGGGGCTTGTCTTGTTTAATTTGGTGGCGGGAAGTGGATTTGAACCACTGACCTTCGGGTTATGAGCCCGACGAGCTACCAGGCTGCTCTATCCCGCGTCGCTTTGTCTCTCTCTAATATAAACATATCTTTCTGAAAATAGCAACCCCACAATCAAAAAAACTTTTTAGATTGTGGGAGGGGTTGCTTAAATCGGCTCAGAGTCTCGATCGCCCTAAAGCATCGAAACTTCCCCGATTACCTCCAAGCGCTTGAACTCGCTGAGAGTAAGGTAAGTTTCCGAAAGAGTTTCGGCGATCGTCGGAGTAATCCACCCCAACTGCTTGAGCAAGTGAATCGCCACAGCAAATTGAGCCCGCTTTCCCCCATCCGTCACCTTAATTGCCAAGCCCATGCCTTCGCCAACGCGGCCAATGCACTGTACCCCTTCGGCGCCGGATTTGCTCACCAATTCCCCTTGAGTCAAGCGCATCAGTTCCGTGTCAAATTTGCCCTCACCAGCAACCATCATCGGGTGGTGAGTCATAGCGCGGACAATCCGCTCCATATCCACATTGTTACCGGAGGCTAACTGAGCGTACAAAGAGGCCATTTGCCCCAACTGCAACAGATAGGTAGGAGCGCCGCAGTCGTCGCGAGCGCTGATAAACTCTTCGGCAGGCATTGCCAGCAAGTCAGCCACTTTGCCCAAAATAAGCTGCTGGACAGGATGTTTGCGGCGCAAATAAGTGTCCAGAGGCCAGTGCAGTTGCTGGCAGACAGCCAGCATACCGGCGTGTTTGCCGGAACAGTTGTATTGCAGGGCGCTCTTTTTGCCTTCAGGAATCGGGCATTGAAGTTTAGATGGGTCAATGTCGCAGCGCCACAGGACGTTAAATACCTGTCGCGATTGCTCGATCGTACCTTGATGGGAACTGCAAATAATCGCTAAATCTCGATCTGTCAATTCGTAGCGTTCTAAAGTGCCAGTCGCCGTCACCGCCAAAGCTTGAAAAGGCTTGAGTGAAGAACGGACAAATGAGGCCGTTTCCGAGTTACCAGCAACAGACAGAACGCGCCCGCGGTTGTCGCAGACAGCGGCCTGGGCGCGGTGCCTCGATTCGACAATACCTTCGCGCAGCAATGTGACTTCCAGTTCGGGAGCTTGGGTTCGTTTTCCCCTTGTCATATCAATTTTAGATTTTAGATTTTAGATTTTAGATTGGGGTTCAGGAAGTTAGGAGTTGCGAGCTGCCAGTTAAGAGTTATAAAGTTAATCTTTCTGCAATCGTTTCTCACTCATGCACTCCGGGCGTGTTGTTGGCTGTGCGCGGCAATCTCAAAACTCAAAACTCCCTTGCATTCCCGATTACAAACAACTCCAAGTTAGTCCCCCGGCAACCAGCAATACTGTCAAACCATAAAATGTCTGCCGCAGACGCCTGAGAATTGGTTCTAGTTGGTAGTTGACAATCAACTGATCTTGAAGCAAAACTTCTGGAGTTTTAGGCCAAGATTGACAATCGTACCAACCAGACTCTTCGTAGACGACCGTGGGATTTGAAAGGCGCGATCGCACGTAGAACCAACCCAAGTAGAGCCGCAGCAAAGCTAATCCTAGAATAAAACCGGCACCTGCGGCACTGCTGAGGACAAACTGAGCTGGATACTTGACAGGAGCAAAGCTAGAAGCAGCTATCGGCCCCGATACCAAGCAACTCCAAGCCCACACCCAAGCTAGTTTTGCCAGGTATCCTGGCCAATTGAGTGTTACCCAGCTAAAAAACCAGGATTCTTTAAGTTCTTGGTATTCATTGATCGGTCGCTGTTCTTGCGGAACGGGACAAATAGAAGCAGAAACGTTTTTCACATTAGCCATCCTCACGGCGCGGGGGAAAAGTCAATGCGTTCGGCGTGTCCCCAGAACGCTTCTAAATTGTAGAACTCCCGCTCTTGAGGCTTCAAGATGTGAACGATCGCGTCGCCGTAGTCCATGACCACCCAACTAGCGTCTGATAGGCCTTGTGTACGCAGTGGCAAGCGTTGCCACTCTTCTTCCACTTGGTCTGCTATCGCTTGGGAGATGGCTCGTACCTGCACATTGGAAAATCCGGTGACGATCGCAAAGTAGTCTGCCAAGTAGCATACTTCTGACACGCGGAGCAATACAATATCTACTGCTTTGCGGTCATCGGCTGCTTGGGCAACGGTCATGATCAGACCTCGGGCTTCGTCTGAGGAGGTGCCGCCCGTTGCTGTAGACTGGGCCCTGGAGTATTCGAGTTGAGTTAGATCTGACATTAAGTGTTTAATTTCCTAAGTGATAGGGTAAGGGGAAATGGGTGCGCTATTCGCTTTCGGTTGTTGGCAGTTTGAGACGGGAAATAGGAGTTAGGTTGAAGCTAAAAGTAAGGACAGGATTTCTGATAAATTTTACTTTTAACTTGTGATTTGTTCGATCGACTTTTCTGTCGAATTTCCTGTTTCCGGCGATTCGCGGGCCATTTGCAGCGCCCAATTCCGCGTAAGTACGGTGCGGGGGTGGATGTAGCAGCGAGTTTCTAGCAAATATTTAAGAGAATAATCGCTAGTTTGCCACACGGCTGCATAAAGATTGTGCAAGCTTGCCTCGCGCAGTGCTGTTAGTTCGGCTGTGTTGCCGCGGCTCGGCTCTATGGTATCTGCTACAAATACGGTACAACTGAGCTGACTCATGTTTGGTCTGCCGAGGGTGTGATTGGCGATTGCTTCCAAAATTTCTCGATCGACCACCCCGAATTCGTCTCTGGCGACGATCGCGCTCGCGTCTGCGTGCAGCAAATGCGGGTGTGCTTCCAACACTGAGTCTAACTCTAAACCTTCCTTCTGGGCCATTTGGAGCAGCAGGTGAGGTTTGAAGTATTTTGCCAAATCGTGCAACAAACCGGCCGATCTGGCTTTTGCTTCGTCGAGGCCGTAATGGCGAGCCAAGTCACCTGCTGTCTGTTCGACTCCCAGAATATGTTTGATGCGGGCAGCAGGAACTCTGTCTGACAGCCAAGCTAGAACGTTTTCGCGCGCGGGTGCAAGTGTCAAATATTAACTCCAAAATTGTATGAGCTACTATTTTAGCGTTTTGTTTCGATCGGCTGCGGTGTCGGGCACGCAGGGGTGTGGTGGCTTCTGGGATGGGGAGGGGTGACAATCAAGGTATGGATTTTGACGTATCCGCTCAAGAATCCGGGGTAAATCGCTCAACGATACACCTCAAAGGACGCAAAATTTTTCCTGAGTGGGTAGTCCGCCCCGAATTATTGAGCGGATACGAATGTGAAATTTTTGTCTTTCATCAAACTGTGGCAAATTCTGTCAAAGGTCTTTTGCTAGGATGATGAAACCCCAAAACAATATCGCCCTTAGAAATTCCTGCTGCTAGTAAATCATCAACTACGCACAAATCCGTCCAATCTTCTTCCACCCAAACTTTACCCTCTTTAATCCGAAGATACATAGTAATGTGGCGGAGCCGTTTTTTGCCATCCCAGCCAGAACGAAACCATAGATATTGATCTCGTTCTTCGTCAAATGCTAGACGATGCTCAGGCTCTAATTCATCTAGTGCGATCGCCCCTGTGACGGTCATTTCATAATATCCAGTCAATATTTGTTTAATTGTATTGCGATAGTATTCTAATTTATCCATTCCAGAATTTCCTCCTTTGCCATTTCAACTACCATTAACAAAACCTGATTTTCATTAGTAATTACTTGGATAGACTTGCGTTTAAAAAAATCTTGGTATACAATATCATCAATTGCCAAATAGAGCCTGTATTCTGGAGCCGTGAGTTGAATCAGATTTCGGTAGACAATGTATTGACCGAGTGCGCCGTGAAAATCATACATTAGCGATCGCCCAATAAAGCTCTTAATTTCAACAACTATTTTTTGTCCTTGGCGTTCTGCGGCGATCGGCTTTTCTGCGGCTATATCGGCATACAACTCGGCATCCTCATATTTGATGAAGTACGGGTCAGCCGTAATTTTCCAACCATCTTTTAGCAGGGCATTTTTAACTGCATTGTGATAGGTGTCTTTGGCAGGCATTATAAAAACACTTAAATATTACTCGCTCTTTAAATACAGTAAATACATTATAACTCTATAAGATTCGGTTTCACCAATAAACAAATAACGGTCGGCACTCACTAACATAAGGAGCTTATTATTTCGGCAAAGGCGCCAATATTTTCTCAGCATGACTCGCTGCCACCGCCGCAAATAAAGCTTCATAATGATTCAAAGCTTCCTCAAATCCGTAATTCTCCACAGCATAATTTCTGCCTTGCTCGCCCAACGCATCGACCTTAGCAGGGTGCAGGTACAAATCCTCAACAGCCTCAGCCAAAGCCTGCGGATCTTCCGGCGCTACCACCACCCCGCCACCGCTTTGCTGCACTGCTTTCTGGGCCGTACCAGTTTCGGGAACCGACGCCAAAATTGCCCTGCCACTGGCGAGAATTACTTGAATTTTTGATGGCATATTGAAGTTAGTAACGCGGCGCTTTTGTACGACTAAACTAACATCAGCAGCAGCTAACAATTCGGGCAATTTCTCTCGCGGTTCAAATGGTAGCAGCATTACATTATTAGCTTTGTAAGTTTCGCAATCTTGTTGCAATCGCGCCAATGCTGTTGATTCCCCCACAATTACAAAAGCAATTTCGGTTATGTGTTTCAAACGAGCCGCTGCTTGGACAACTGTTTGCAAGCCTTGAGTTAGGGCAATATTGCCAGCATAGAGAACGACAAATTTGCCCTTGAGTTTGTGAGTTTCTCGAAATGAGTTATTTTCCTTGGGTAAGGGCCGAATGAAATTGACATCAACCCAATTGGGAACGCAAACTATTTTTTCGGGGGGTACTCCCTGAGAATGCAATTTTTTGACAAAACCGCTGTCGATGACGCTGACTTGGCTGGCTGTGTTGTAGGCCAATTTTTCCAAAGCGTCAGCAATGCCAACTAGCAGTCCGTTTTTTTTGACCAAACCGACGCGCACGGCTGCTTCTGAGACGATATCCTGAACGTTGAGGACGATCGGGCAAGCGCGAATCCAGCCGTAAAAGGCGACTGGGACGCAAATCGGTAAAGGGGGCATTGTCGAGAAAATCACGTCGGGACGCCAGCCTCTGAAGGCTTGGACGGCGCTGGAGACGACAAAACTCCCGTCTAGCACAAGTCGGTCTAGGAGGCTGGGGTGGGGGCCGTTGACGCGCAGATAGCTGCGCTGAATTGTGACGCCGTTGTGTTCTTCGGTGAGGTAAAATTTGCCCTCATATTGCGGATAAATCCGACGCTGGGGATAGTTGGGCATTCCTGTGACGACTCGGACTTGGTGGCCGCGCTTGACTAAGCCTTGCGCTAGTTCTGTCATCAGGGGGGCAATGCCGATCGGCTCTGGATAATAGTTATAGGAATAAATTAGAATACGCATAATATTTATTTTGAAGCCAATTGTCCTGCAGCCGCGTGCATCAAGCCTGCACCCGCAGAATTGCAGAGGATGTGGTTGGGTTCCGGGTAGGACAATAGGGGGCGAGGGGATCTTCCACTCTTTGGGAAAGAAGCCGCCCTTACCGGGCGGGTATCGCGCCCTCAGCTAATGTTTTTTCGCATTACCAGGCAGTTGCGGCGATCGTCGGTACGGATATAGCGAAGATCGTCTGTGAGCTTGTACATGAAAACCAGTCCCCTTTCTCCTTCTCTGTCCAAAGGATCGCGCTGCTCTTGCATGATCGAATGCAGCTTTGCTTCGAGGTTGAACGGTTGACCCCTGTCCCAAATCCTAATTTCTAAGTAATCGGCAAACACTTTTACCTCAATGTCTATGGGCGTCGCGGGGGGCAAGTTCTGGTGAGCGTGGCGGACAGCGTTTGTAAAGCCTTCGTTGATTATCAGCCGGCACTGCCACCAGAAATCCGCTGGCAGCAGGGGCAAAACGATATTCTCCAACCATTCCAAAACGGATGTTAAAGCATTCAGGTCTGTTTCAACCTGAAGGTGCTGCTCAGCCTTTGGTTGCTTGTCTTTCATCTTTCTTCCCCCTGGTCGGCCCCCACCACCGCTGTACTCAGCGCCGGAGAGAGAGAAAAAGGAGGGCAAGGTCTTGGCAACATATTAGTTAAGTCAAGCTTGAGTTGAAGAAGCCCGTTTTGCCTCAAGGTGAGCATTCCTTTCGCACCATTTACTCGCACAGCAAATGAGAGACTTCCGATACTGTAACCCGCCTCGGTAGGGCGTTTAAATAGGGAAAATTCCCGAGTCAGCTTGCGAGGAAGTGATTTAAGCTTCGATCGTGTTAGCAGTCGGTACTTTTCTAAACACAGGTGAGTTCTTCTCGTCCTCGAAAATCATGCTGGGATAATTCGAGTATGACCTCGAACTCGCCAATTGCTAATTATTAATGCTCTGATTGCAGAGCTGGCAACTAGCTGTGCATTTTCTGGGCGTGTGAATTTTAACACTTAATGCTAACGTAGGTATCGCTAGCGATCGTCTGCTTGACTAAGTATCGAGTTCGAGTTCCCGTCCCCCCTCGGCAACAGCACCTCAAAGTTCAGCGGTTGGTTGTTGAGGGTTCCTACACAGCGCCACTATTTTTGTTAAACAGGACTGTTACAGTTTTGACTATTAGTTTGAGGTCATACACCAGGCTCCAGTTTTGTTGGTATTTTAAATCTAAACGGATGACATCTTCAAAATCGCGGACTTGAGAGCGACCGTTGACTTGCCATTCCCCTGTCATCCCGGGTTTGACATCCAAACGCTGCCACTGAGGGACTTCGTAGCGCTCAACTTCGTCTGGGGTAGGCGGTCTAGTGCCGACTAGACTCATTTCGCCTTTGAGCACGTTCCAAAACTGAGGCAATTCGTCGAGGCTGGTTTTGCGTAAGATGCGCCCGACTTTGGTAATCCGCGGGTCGTTGTCATTTTTGAAAAATGCGCCAGAAGCCTGGTTTTTGATTTGGGCTTTCATGGCTTCGGCGTTGGTACACATCGATCGAAATTTCCAAATCCGAAATTGTCTGCCCATCCAGCCACAGCGGGTTTGACCGAAAAATATCGGGCCTGGATCGTTGATAGTGATTGCTGCAGCTATGGGTACGAGCAAAATTCCTGTAATCATCAAACCAACTATTGCCCCAACAATGTCTATCAGCCGCTTCACCCACGATTGCACTGAGGGGTGGGTCATCGGTAGCTGATTGTCCGAGGGGTTGGTCTCTGTGGGAGTTGAGGTTGCAGAGGGCTGCTCGATCGTCAGCACTTGATCTAGGCTGGTGAGAGCAAATACTGCCATCACCTGCGGCTTGAGGCTTCGGAGCACCAAGTCGCTACCACGCTGTTTGGCAAATTTCAGATTGCTGACTAAAGCACCGATCCCGCTACTGTCGATGAATGTCGTCTGACTGAAGTCTAGGACAATCTTGCTGGGAACGGTGGTGCTTTCCGAAAAAAGTTGCTGGCAGGTTGTCTTGAAGTTTACAGCTTCAAGTACGCTCAAGCGCACGGGTATGTGAACTGAGGGAATCTCGTCCGAGTACGTTACCCGAAAATCTGCCTCTGGGGTTTGACTGACCATGAAGTCCTGGTTTCAAATTTCAAGCTGATGTCTTTAGCCTATTCTGTCCTAGCAGCTCCACCTTTACCAAATATTATGGTTAACAAAAGGGTAGCTTTATACAAACTTTACAAAAACGCCTGCAAACTCGCCCGCCGAGAATGATATCAAAGGCAAACATAGACTTAAGTCTACCAGTGCCAGTTTTGGTCCAAAGATTTTTGAACGCAGTCGCGGTCAAACTTTGACATCGGAATCAAGATTTTTGTGGATTCAGGCCGATTAATCTTGTCGTTAATTATTTTGGTGCCTGTCTTGCACAAGATAGCCATCGCAGTTAACAGTTAACAGCTAACCCACAAGTCAACAGTTAACGGTTAACTGGAAAACCCCCGTAACCAGCGTCGGGGGATGAGGTTAAGAATTGTAGACGTTTTCTGACTGGGAAGTTTCGCGGGTGATGGGTTTGACTTTGGCTTTGGCTTTGGCTGCGTTGCGTTTGAGGGCCTGGAGACGAGCTTCGTATTTAGCCCGCTGCTGTTTTTTGGAGGTTTGCTCGATTAAGGTTTTTAAGGCGCTGCCGAGGCTTTTGTAGGCGTTTGGGAGAGTGTAGCCGAAGCGGGTTGCCAGGGCGAGGGCTTTTTCGTCGGCGTCTACTGCTTCTTTTAAACTTTTCTCTCCGTTGTTTTTTTGGTAAAGTCTCCAGCCGGAGACACCGCATAAGGATAGGGCTAGTAACAGCAGCAAGCCGTCTTGCACCCAAAGTTCGCCGACAGCGCCGCCTAAACCAATGGCGAGGGCTGCCATTTCCCAACCGTCTCTGGGGATAGTGTCATTTTGGATTCTGGCAACTTCGTGCCAAAATAGGAGGTTCCGCTGATCCATTGCTAGCTGTTCCCAGCGGATCAGGTCTATTTGGATTTCTACCTGGTCTTTGCCTATTTCTTCGCTGCGGATCAGGGTAGGATTAACTTCTATTGTTTTTTCTACTGTTACCCAACTTTGGAGTTCTGGGGGCAGTATGTTTTTCAAGCGCCGGATCTCACTCATCTCGGCTCTTGCTGTAGAGGTTGCATAGGATGTCATAGCTCCGGCCTATTGATTTTCCAAAGGTTAATATGTGTCTATTTCTGGAGTATAGCAAACCTTTAATCAAAATCTAGTCGAGTAACGGGGGTCGATCGACCAATACTTGCAAATTTACTTGATTTTAGTCTCAGGGGGCGATCGCAACTGCCTGCTCCATCATTTCCGTTGTAGTATTTGAGCGGCGGACTGACACTCATCTAAGCGATAAAGTACCAGTTACCCTACTGCTATTTCTGGCTTCGGCTTTGATAATCCTTTTCGGCAAAAATAGAGTTTTTTGTGAACAACTTATTACTGTTTTCGCGATTTTTATACCTTGGCTTTAGGCCCGGTTAATTAACAGCTTTCAATATTCGATAGTAACTTGACTATGATTTAAATATTACATCATAATTCTACCTCAAATATCTTTCTTGTTCTGATAAATTTGGGCTTCGGATTGAGAATAGGAAGTCGAGGGGTTGTGGAGAGATGTTTAGCCGCGATCTTTTAACTTTAATTCCGACATTACCGGATAAGTTTTTTCTGTGAGTTTGGGCAATAAAACTTGTTGTTGAAATTTTTCATTCTTTTATATTTATTGATAACTAAATCCTTGTGAGTAGAGTTAAAAAGCTTGCGTTTTATGCCGTTTAATGATATTTTTATATCCGATTAAATCTTGCCACTCTTCTAGTTTTTGCTCTATCTTATCTTGTTTTACGTTGCTGATTAACGGTATGAAGCAACTTTTTTCTGAAGTTACAAAACTCACCAAGCTTGGCTTATGGCAATTTCGAGTTCTTCAACTCATACCTGTATTAAGCAACGCCAAATTTAAAGTGACTTGAGAAGACCGATTTCTAACTGATAAATGGCTGCCATGATTCCACTTTCAGGATTTGTGAGCAGGGACTTTTTGACATCTTTCAAGTATTCTACAATATGTTCCCGCAAAATCGGTCTTTCTACTTTGACTGTGTGATTGTAATCCCACAAATCCCAGATGATAATCCCGATGCCGACAATCGGGTCGATTAAACTTACTCCCAACTGACTAGCAACTGTACCGCCTGTTTTTGTGGCTACCTTGGCGGCGGCTTTGCTGGCAACTTTTGCGGTAACTTTGCTGCCCACTTTAGCTGCTACCCCCAAAATTAAGGGTTTAGCAACTAAGTAGCCGCTGCCGCCAACTAATACTTTTAATGATAAATTAGAGACGTTTCCTTTGTCGCTAATTGTGGTGGCAATATCGTTCAGATATTTGTCCCACTGTACTTGCGGTATATTATAATTGTTTTGAACTACTTTCACATTCTTGCTAACTTCTGATATGTACAAATTAGCAGTATCTTGAGTGATTAATTGAAAGCGCAGTTGAGCGTTTTTGGGTACGAGTACGCGGTTAGCAAATTCTCTTTGAAAGTCTTCGGTTAATTTTTCGGAAACAGCACGAGATGCTGCATTCATATCAAATCTGTTGAGTAGGGCAGATTTCACGAAATTAAAAGGTACGGTAAACTCCATCTTTTTTTGATTGAAGTAATCGAAGTACCAATCGAGGAAACTATTGTCTACTCGTGCAATTACTTCGGCTTCCCATTTATCCAATTCTTTGGAGGCGAAAGTTTCGGCTGTTGTATGGGATTGTTGGATAGCGTTTTTAACGTCTTGGTTGACTTTGCTAAAATCGTGCGGTGGCGAGACGAAAACTGCTGTGGTTCCGGTATTTGTTAGTGACTGGGAAATTAGAAAGTTACCTAATAGGGGAATGATGACTACTAAAATTACGATCGTCCAAATCATCGGTGTGACAGTTTTGATAAACTGACCGATAACTCTGAGACGTTCTGTTTTCTGTGAATAGCTAATTTCTTCCTTGTCTTGACTCATGGCGGTTTCTCAACTGATGAGAGTTGGGCTAGTTTCGATTATAGGCGATCGTACTTGCGATCGTGTTACAGGGGTGTAGCCTGGGATTTTGGAGGGGTTGGGGAAAAAGTGCGATCGACCCACTCTCTTATCATAGCAAGCAGTTTTTATGAGCGTACTCAAATACCAAGTCCTGTATTATTTTGTTAATTCTCCTTTGTGAAAGGAGGCTGTTAAGTTTCATTTCTGAAGTGGTGTGGTTTTGTAATTTTATGTTATACTACAAAAATTACTGGCAATACACACTCCTCACAATTAAACTAAAAATCCCTATGAAACAAACCATTCAAGAAATTTACTGCGATGAATCAGGTTACAATGGTAATAATCTTATGGACCGAGATTCACCGATTTTTGCTTATGCAAGTGTAGCAATTAACCATGAAGAAGCTACAGAATATGTAAATAATATAATTCAAAAATATAAGCTACAAGGTGGCGAATTAAAAGGTCGAAACCTTCTTAAATATCCCAAGGTAATAGCTGAGATATTGATAAATTTTAAGGATCGCATAAAAGTAGCTGTATATCATAAAAAATTCAACTTAGCTTGCAAATTGTATGAATATATATTTGAGCCAGTTTTATCAGAAAAAAACTCTCTATTTTACCAGATAAAATTTCACCGATTTATCAGCAACATTTTATATGTAGAGTTTGTATCTCAGAGCGCGGATGCTGAAAAAATATTTAGCGATTTTCAGAAGCTTATGAGAAGTTTGGAGGACACAGAACTTAACTATCTTTTTAGTTCTTCAAAAACACCTGATATTTCGCCTATACTCGACGGCATAAAGACTTTCTGTATTCATCATAGAGATACTATTAATCAAGAATTAAACTCTTTACAAGGAACTGATATAGGCAAGTGGATTTTAGAGCTTTCGTACCCGGCTTTGTTGTCTATTCTCTGTGACTGGGGAAAAGAGTTTAACCAACTTAAAGTTTTTTGTGATGTTAGTAAACCACTAAAAGAAAACAAGGGACTGTTGGATACTATGATTGGGAGAGAGGATAAGATTTATACAGACTTTTTTCAAGGAGTAGAAGAACCCATTACATTTAATCTATCCCAAGAAGTTCAATTTGTGGAATCCGATAAATTTCCTGGCATACAAATAGCTGATGTTGCTGCGGCTGCTTGTGCCTATGCTGCTAGAGAAGGTGTCAACCAAAATACAGAGAGCTGGATAGAGCATATACCCGGTATTATAGGTGGCCACTCAGTGATTCCTGATTTGAGTTACACCGACCCACATACATTTGATGCGACCAGAAATTATATGTTGTTAATATATTTGGTGGAGAAAAGTATCAACAAACAGCCATTGCTTGATGGAATAGAAGAGTTTTTATCGGCGGTTACTCATGATTTAAATCTCAATCCGAGCAATCGGATAGCTACTATTGCCGAGAATTGTCGAAGCGACGCACCCTACTTTAACTTTTAGCAGGTAAAGGAATCTCATCGCCGCACTCATAAGCAGTCTCTATCCACAATTCCCTAGCTTCCTGAATATTCTCCATCGCTTCCCACAAAGTTTCCCCCACAGACATACAACCCGGAAGGTCTTTTATTATAGCTGTATAACCTTCAGCTTCTGGATAAAAACTGATAGCATATTTCAGGCTCAAGTAATAATCTAGAGACTTAAAGTTGACTTTCATCTTCTAATTAAAAGAGCGATCGCACACTTCATCCGCGTTCATCTGCGTCAATCCGCCTACATCAGCGGTTCATAAAAAAATAGGGTGAGCAACGCCCACCCTACTATCTTACTAAAAACGATTAAACCTTCGCTTCATTCTTCACCAAATTACCCCAACCCAAATCCTTCAGCGAATTATTCCGGCGCAGCGGACGAGTCACCAACTCCAGAATATCCCGCGCATTACCAAAGCCGTGAATCTGAGCAAAAGTAAACTCAACAGACCACTTAGTATTAATCCCCCGGGCTTCCAAAGGATTAGCGTGAGCCATACCAGTAATCACCAAATCAATATTCTGCTCGTAAATCCGCTGAAGCTGATTGTAATTATCTGGTTTTTCCACAATCCGAGGAGTAGGAACTCCCATCTCGTGACAAGTCTTTTCTAACAAAGCCAACTCGGCCGCTTGATAGCGCTTGTCCATGTAAGGAATCCCAATTTCCGGGCAAGTCATGCCGCAGCGAATCAAGAAACGTGCTAAAGAAATCTCAAGCAAATTGTCGCCCATAAAGAAGACAGATTTACCGCGAATTATTTGCAGGTAATCTTCCAAACCAGCCCAAATTTGCGCTTCCCGTTCGTCCAAACCTTTTGGTTCAATTCCCAACACTGAGCAAATCTTTTCAATCCAAGCGCGAGTTCCGTCAGGGCCGATCGGGAATGGCGCACCAATTAGCTTACACTTGCGGCGGCGCATCAACGTAGAAGCAGTACGCGACAAGAACGGATTCATGCCCGATACATAATAACCTTCTTCCAAGACAGGCAATTCAGTGTAGCGCTTGGAAGGAAGCCAACCGGAAACTTTGATTCCTTGCTTCTTCAATTCTAGAGTTAGCTGAGTAACAACCGGGTCGGGCAAAGAACCGAAAAGTACCAGCGGCGTGTGCTTGACATATTCCGATTCATCTGCTGCAACTTCCTCTTTTTTCTTACCGAAATTCAGCAGTTGAGAGATAGCATTTCTTTCTTGCTTCTGAGCTTCTACAACAGGAGTTTTGTCAGGGCATTTAGCAGCCATAGCTGCCAAAACGGTATCTTCCCCTTGAGTAAAAGCGTAATCCAAGCCGTTAGCGCGCGCTGTGACGATGGGAATGCCAATTTCTGCTTCCAGCTTCGGCGCTAACCCTTCCAAATCCATTTTGATGATTTCGGTGGTGCAAGTGCCGATCCAGACAATTACACTGGGGTTACGATCGCGCTTAATTTGCAAGCACAGCCGCTTCAACTCATCATAATCGTTTAACTGAGCGGAAATATCGCCTTCTTCCAACTCAGCCATCGCATAGCGAGGCTCAGCAAAAATCATCACGCCCATTGCGTTTTGCAAGAAATAGCCGCAAGTCTTAGTACCGATTACCAAGAAAAAGCTATCTTCAATTTTTTGATAAAGCCAAGCTACGCAGCTAATCGGACAAAAGGTGTGATAATTGCCTGTTTCGCATTCAAAGTTTAAAGCTTCCGGTTCATTAGTAGTAATAGCAGTCATATCTCAAATCTTCTCCCTTTAAATTGTTTTTAGTCTGAAACAGGACAGGCTCGCTAAGCGAGGAAATATCTGTTTTTTGCGATCGCCTCGTTTCTCTGGCGGACGATAGAAATAGGTTTTTTTTCCTCTCGAACGCAAACAGGCGCAGCGGCGAGAAAACACCTGTTTTGTGCGATCGCACTTTCGCAGCGAACAATAAATAGAAATACCTGATTTTGGGCTAATTCCTCTAAAAAATAGATGCAGCCAATTCAATATTTCCGCAGCCGCAGCATCCAAAATTTGGGCTAAAAAATTCTGCGCGAGGGCTTATAATCCCTCACAGCAGGGATTTAATTTTCTTCAACTCGCTCCGGCAAAAAGCCTCTTGGGAGTTGTGAGTTGGAGCTAATTAAAAATCAAAAACTCGCAACTCACAACTCACCAATAGACCGGCAAAATTCAAGACTAGAAGAGATGCGGGCGATCGCCACAACCTCACTTAAAATCCGACAAAAAGCCCGAAATTTCTTCATCCTCATCGTCGGAATCCAAATCGCCGAGACCTAGAGCATCTAAATCATCTTCATCGGGATCTCCGGTAGTTGCTTCCCCCAGATCGTCGAGTCCGAGATCGTCGAGGTCATCGTCATCAGATACAGAGAAATCGTCAATACCGTCATCGTCCAAGTCACCCAGATCCATGTCTAGGTCATCTGAGGTCGCTGCCCCAAACGGATCAGGTATTTCTTCGGCGACAAACTCTGCATCTTCTTCCCCAAACGGATCGGATATTCCCGATTCGAGATCTCCAGAGGTCAAAGTCCCAAATTGAGAGGCTTCTTCTTCCTCGTCATCGCCGAGGTCGAGACCGCCCAAAGCCGAGGCTTCTTCTTCCTCGTCATCATCGCCGAGGCCGAGACCGCCCAAAGCTAAGGCTTCTTCTTCCTCGTCATCATCGCCCATATCAAAGTCAGATACGGCGTCTTCCTCATCGTCGCCCATATCAAAGTCAGATACGGCGTCTTCCTCGTCGTCGCCCATATCAAAGTCAGATACGGCGTCTTCCTCGTCGTCGCCCATATCAAAGTCAGATATGGCGTCTTCCTCATCGTCTTCGAGACCGAGAGCGTCCAAAGCCGAGGCTTCTTCCTCGTCATCGTCCATGTCGAAGTCGGAGACCGCTTCTTCCTCCTCGTCATCGTCCATGTCAAAGTCCGAGACCGCTTCTTCCTCCTCGTCGTCCATGTCGAAGTCGGAGACCGCTTCTTCCTCGTCATCGCCCAAGTCGAAGCCAGAGACTGCTTCTTCCTCAAACTCATCGAAGGATTCGTCTGAGCTCAGTGCTGACGCACCAGCAGCCAGACCGGCTGCTCCGGCGACTCCGGCGACTACTCCGGCTGCTGCTAAGGCCGCACCGCCCAATTTATTAGATTTGGCATCAGCGGGTGCAGCAGTTGCAGTTTGAGCTGCTGCGGGTGCAGCAGTTGCAGTTTGAGCGACTGCGGGTGCAGTAGTTGCAGTTTGAGCTGCTGCGGGTGCAGCAGTTGCAGTTTGAGCGACTGCGGGTGCAGCAGTTGCAGTTTGAGCGACTGCGGGTGTTGGAGATTTACCGGCCGTCTGCGGCGCGATATTTGAGGGCATACCCAGCGCGATGTCCGGGTCAAAATTTAGTCCCAACACTTCGATCAGGCTGTCTGCATCCGGCTTGAGTTTTGAGAAGGGCAGCATTAATTGCTGGAGTTCCGGCTCCAGGGCAGCCGCAATTCCCAGGATGAGGTAAGAAACAGGCCTTTTCCCGCCGTCGGGTGTGGCGACCGTGTTCTCAGCCGTCATGTGCAGGAGCAGCCAAGCCCGATTTACCTGGTAGTAGTCCAACCACTTCTGTTTGAGAGCAACTGAAAAAGTATCAAAAAAAGCCATAACCTCTTTATCCTCATCCTGATCGCTAGACCTATTAAACCATCATCAGGTCTAGCTCATCTTCCTCCTTCTTGACCACCGGTTGCACTGGATTTAGATAAAAATCTGAAAGTAAGGCGAATAATTCGCGATCGGGCGTGTCGTTGGGCACTACTCCTTCGGGCATTGCCAAAATCTGGTCGGCTATGTTGAGGTAGTAATCGCAGACGTAGTTAAGCGAAGGATCGCTTTCGGCCATCTCAAACAATGTTTTGCCTTTGACGCGAGAAACTCGGATGTCTTCAATTAGGGGCAGCACTTCCAGCACCGGCATCGGTACAGAGTCAATGTACTTGTCTATCAAGTCGCGCTTTGAGGTGCGGTTCCCAATTAAACCGGCGAGCCGCAACGGGTGAGTGCGGGCTTTTTCGCGGACTGAGGCGGCGATGCGGTTGGCTGCAAATAAAGCATCGAACCCGTTGTCGGTAACAATCATGCAGTAATCCGCGTAGTTCAAGGGGGCTGCAAAACCGCCGCACACTACGTCACCGAGCACGTCGAAGAGGATGATGTCGTATTCGTCGAAGGCATTGAGTTCTTTGAGGAGTTTGACGGTTTCACCCACTACATAGCCCCCGCAGCCAGCTCCTGCGGGAGGGCCGCCTGCTTCTACGCAGTCAACGCCTCCGTAGCCTTTGTAGATGACATCTTCGGGCCAAACGTCTTCGTAGTGATAGTCCTTTTGCTGAAGGGTGTCAATAATTGTGGGGATCAAGAAGCCAGTGAGGGTAAATGTGCTGTCGTGCTTTGGATCGCAACCGATTTGCAAAACTTTCTTGCCGCGCTTGGCTAGGGCAACGGAGATGTTGCAGCTTGTTGTCGATTTGCCAATTCCACCTTTTCCGTAAACTGCGAGTTTCACTCTTTGTTCTCCTATAGGTTTCTATCAAAACGATGAGGGCTGGGTTTTCATCCTTTTTTTCGATCGCCCAACTCCAATAGCCCAATTGCAATAGCCCAATTGCAATTCCCTTACTGTCAGTCGATTTGAGATTTCAGAATTGAGATGAAAGAATCGACTCCACATATGAATCTGGGGCTTCTCTCTAACTAAAATTTTCGATCTCGACGACTTTTGTTTGGGGCTTGTATCCGTCTTTGGGTTAGGCCAATTTTGGACTCGGCCCTTAGTCACCTCGTTGAAAGCATTATTAGCTAACTTGCGATGAAAAGAAAGGGGGCGTCTAAATGAAAATGCTAGTAAATTTGTTTATTTTGCATCTTTGGGAATCTTAACTGGTTTTTTGATATAAAAATCTATTTTTATATTTTTTTTAGCTTTTAAATAGATTTTAGAATACTTTCTTAATATAAAGAGGTACAAAAATAAAACAAAAATTAACTTCTCAAACAATCTGGGCTTTTGGCTTTGGGGCTAGGATGCAGGCAGTTGATGGCTTGTGCGGGTAACTGGAACGGTCATCAAGGCGCTAGTGGATGAGCCAAACTCGAAGTGAGTTCGGATCAGTTGGGTCAGGGGAGGGCAAAGTTATGGGATTTTAGATTTTAGATTTTAGATTTTAGATTGGGAAAGATTGACTTTGCTTGGGTTTCTGGTGTTATGTAAAAAATTGTGAATTTTTAGGAAATGGTGGAGAGTCGGAGAGTGAGGGAGTGAGTCGGGGAGAGCGGGAGTGAGTCGGGGAGAGTGGGGGATTGGCAGAATATGATTCTTCCCAATGACTACTGATACCCGTTGAAAAAAATAATGCAACTGTAGGCCCGCGATCCAAACCCCGGGCTTCATGAGTCATTTCCCATCCTTAAATTGTTCAATCGAAAATCGTATGACTGGTGGCTAATGACAACTGACGATCGGAATCTCGATCGCAAACTCAGTGCCCCGTCCAGCTTCCGAAACGCAGTCGAGCCGCCCCCCGTGCTGTTCGACAACTAAATGGTAAGAAATCGAAAGTCCCAACCCAGTGCCCTTGCCTACTGGTTTGGTAGTAAAAAACGGGTCAAATAATTGGCGGCGAATCTCCTCCGGTATGCCCCGCCCGTTGTCGGAAATGCGGATCGCCACAAAATCGCCACCAACAACTTCAGTACGAATTGTAATTGTCGGCACACTCAATGGAGAACTAGGATTTGACGGGGGTGAATTTTTTCCATCTCTCGTCGCCCATTCCCCTTTCTGGATTTCTTCATCCAAAGCATCAATAGCATTGCCGATAATATTCATAAACACCTGATTTATCTGACCGCCACAGCACTGGATCAAGGGCAAATTACCGTATTCTTTAATAATGTTAATAGCTGGATGTGCGCCGTGAGCTTTGAGCCGATGCTGCAAAATCAACAAAGTGGTTTCGAGTCCCTCATGAATGTCAACGAGCTTGATGTTAGATTGATCCGATCGCGAAAAATTACGCATCGACACAACTATTTGGCGGATGCGCTCGGTTCCTACTTGCATAGAAGACAGGATCTTAGATAAGTCTTCTACCAAAAAATCGACTTCCATCTTTGCTGCTGCTTCCCTAATTTCCGAGACTGGTTCGGGATAGTGCTGCTGGTAAAGTTCCAAGAGTTGAAACAATTCTTTGATGTAGTGGCTGGCGTGGGAAAGGTTGCCGTAGATAAAATTAACAGGATTGTTAATTTCGTGAGCTATACCGGCAATCATTTGTCCCAAAGAAGACATTTTTTCGGTTTGCACTAATTGAGTTTGAGTTTGCTGCAACTTTCGCACAGTTTGCTCTAATTGCTGCGCTTGATTTTTCAAGCAAGCTTGCTTTCGCCGCAGCGCTTCTTCGACTCGCTGGCGCTTGAGAATATCCCGTCTCAACAATTCATTGGATTCTAAAAGTTGAGCGGTGCGTTCTTCAACTTGTTTTTTTAAGTCGTCGTGAGCTTGGCGCAGGGCTTCTTGGGCGCGTTGCCTCTCTAAAATTTCTTCCTGCAAAAGTTGGTTGGCTTTCTGCAATTGGGTGGCTCGATCGTCCACTGCTTGCTGCAAAAGCTCGATCGTCCCGTACATTTCAGATTGGTTAAAAACTTGCGGCAAACTTGTCTGAGAGACAACCCCCAAAAGTTCTCCCTGGCTGCCAACTACGACCAAACGGCGGACGCAGTGCCGCTGCATGGACTGGTGAGCACTCCAGAGGGAATCGGCGGGAGATATGCAAAATAAAGGCGCACTCATGGCCTCTATAGCCGATATTTGGGAGAGGTTTAATTCGAGGGCGTGAAACTGCACGATGTCGCGCTCGGTGACAATGCCGATCGGAATTTGATAATTTTGTGTTGGTGCGATAGCCCGATCGGGATGCTGAGTTTGCTCTTGGACAATGACTACGGAACTAACTCGATGCTTGACCATGAGCTGGGCTAAATCGAGGGCTGAGGCAGTTGTTGGGGCAGAAATGACTTCTTTGGTCATGACATCTGCTGCACAGCGCAAATTGGTTAGCAAGTTAATCGGTTGCAGGGCTTCGTGAATGGCTTCGCGGGTGATGATGCCCAGAAGTCGCGAGTCCTCGTCCACTACGGGCAAATGCCGAATCTGATGCTGGCGCAACGTGAACATAGCTGTGAAAATATCTTGAGACTTGGATTGTTTGAGGGTAATGGGCGATCGAGTCATTACGTCAGCTATTGTCAGTCCGACCGTACAAGCTGCGACGGTAGTTAGCTTGACGATATCCCGTTCTGTAAAAATGCCGATCGGGCGATTATCTTCGACGACTAAGACGCAGCTCCGCTTGGCTGCGCTAGCAACAGCGTTTTGTTTTTCCCCACAAAGCTGACAGGAGACGCGCATCGGGTTCATGAGAGCCAACACCTGCGCGATGGGGGTTTCTGGAGGCACGGTGAGGGGGTGGCGGTCGATCGCCCGATCTAAAGGTGACGAGTAGAGCGGCCGGCTGTTAGGCCGTCCGGCTGGTTCTGATGATTTAATTACGGGCAACTGCAGGGCTGAATCTCGGAAATGTTGTAATTTTTCTTCTTGTAGCATGATTATTAATTTTACTTAATGAGTTGTTACAATTTTGGAGACTTGGGTTGGCAGACTTAGCATTAATTAAGCGGGTGAGAGATGCTCGATCGCCTAAAATCTGATTGCTAGAACACTCTTATTTAATTTTTATTTTTTAAATCCTATGTCGTGGACTCCCTTAAGTCATCGAATTCATCATTTGCCGCTGATCCTTGCGGGCCCGATTTTGCGCCGGACTGAAAGTCGGGCCGTGACAGTTTGGCTCGCTCTGAAAGCACCCCGCCAAGTTGAACTCAAGGTTTATTCGACAGAGGGCGGAACCGGCGAAATTGTCGGTCAGCCCTTACTGCAAGGTGCGAGCTCTACCGTAAAGCTCGGCAAATACCTGCACGTAGTCGCGGTGACTGCTACACCAATTAATAGCAATGTCTTGACATCTGGGCAAATTTATGCTTATGACATCAAGTTTGCTGGGAGTAGCGAGTCGCCGTCGGCGGGCGCAGTCCCAGAAAATGAGAAAGAAAATCTCATTTCTTGCCTGTGGCCTGCCGCCCCTGATTTATCGGCTTTGGGGCCGGAGACGATTAGTTATTTCGCTCACCAGTTGCCCACTTTTGCCCTGCCGCCGCAGGATTTAAACTATTTGCGTATCGTTCACGGTTCTTGTCGCAAACCCCACGGAGACGGCAGAGATGCACTGCCAATCTTGGATAATGCGCTCGAACAGTTTGCAGGAACGGCAAATAGCAGGCCCCACCAACTGTTTTTAACGGGCGACCAAATTTACGGCGACGACGTTGCCGATGCGATGCTGTGGGCTTTGACTGATGCTGGCGATACCCTGTTGGGCTGGGAAGAAAGTCTACCCCTGATGGATGATGCCCAAATTAAAAAGAATTTGTGTATCAGTATACCTAAAAATTCGGAAAACGAAAATGCAGTTGGCCAAGAGAGAGAATTTTTTAGAGAGTCGCCTATTCAGAAACCGTCTGATGTTGAGTATGAGTCCAAAAAACCAATTGAGTTACAGCCGGGGAGTCGCAGCGATATTGCCAGAGATTGTGGTGGCTTTACGGCGATGTTGGTGAATAAACCCGCCAATGCTAAAAGTCACTTATTTAGCTTGGGCGAATATTACGCGATGTATTTGTTAGTTTGGTCGCCGATACTCTGGTGTACGAGTTTTCCGAAGGGTAAGGATATTTGTCCAAATTCTAAGCAGGCAAAAGTTTGGGATAGAGAAGTTGTTGAACTTAACGGTTTTGCTCGCAATTTGTGGAGGGTGAGGAGGGCGCTAGCGAATATTCCTAGTTATATGATTTGCGACGATCATGATGTTAGCGACGATTTGTATTTGAATCGAGAGTGGTGTTACCGGGTGCTGGGAAAGCCGCTGGGCCGACGGGTGGTGCAGAATGCTTTGCTGGCTTACGCTGTGTTTCAGGCTTGGGGCAATACGCCTGCACAGTTCGATCGCGAAAAACCCGGAGATAAATTATTAACAACTGCGGAAAAATGGTCGGATTCTGCTGGGACGGATGTTTCTGCGTGGGAGGAGGCGGCTTCGTATTTGGGAATTCCTGCACTCGATCCGAAAACTCATTTGCCTAAGTTGAAATTAGATGAAGATGTTTTTATTTTGGATCGAGATGAGGAGGGTGTCAATGAGGTTTTGAATTGGCATTTTACTGTGAGAAGTTTTAAGCACGAGGTAATTGTGCTGGATACGCGGAGTTGGCGCGGGTATCCGGTGAAAAGCGCGATCGATCCACCGATGCTTTTGACTTACAAAGGTTTTGAGGAACAAATTCAGAAACCTTTGAGGGAGACAGATTTGCTGAATAAAACAGGGGAGTTTGAGATTGAGGCGACGCTGGTGGTTGTGCCGACCAATTTGGTGGGTTTGTGGATTATTGATGCGGTGCAAAAGTGGGATGTGGAACAGGGGAAGGTTTTTAATAGTGACGCGGGGGATGCTTGGAATTTTCATGAGTTGGCTTTTGTGAAGCTGTTGTCGGAGTTTTTTAAGCAGCGCGATCGGGTGATTGTGTTGACGGGCGATATTCACTATGCTGCTGCTGTGCGACTGAGTTATTGGTCTGATTGTCATTTTGGCGATTCTCGGCCGAATATTGAGCCTTTGACGAGGGAGAATTATCGGTCAAATTGTCAATATTCTGTGCTGGCGCAGTTGACTGCTAGTGCTTTTATCAATGAGGAGTGGAAAACGCATTTAGTTCATACTAAGATTAAGTCGCTGTTTCCTGAACGCTCGCATGAATGTTTGGGATGGAATCAGCCGCTGGAATTAATGAAAATTCCCAGGAGTAGCAGAAAGAAAGCTCTGGAGGCTGCTGTTAGAAATAGACAATCTCTGCCTGACTGGGGCTATCGGATTGACTGGATTAAACGGCAAAGAGCTCGGGTATTTTTGCTGCTAGAAAAGGGAACTGCGTCAGATAGATCTCATAAAAATAAACAATTGTCATTCCTGCGTAGGTTGTGGAATTTTATAGCGCTGTTGTGGCGCAATCGCTGGCTGCAAGAGGGTGATGAGATTGTGGGATATAGCAATATTGCGATAGTCAGTTTTCAGTGGCCTGCTGAGGGTGATGGGGAAAAAGCGGTGATGCAAAATGTTTATTGGCGACCTCTTTGGGAGCCGGATAGTGTGGTTTACAGTCAATATTTCGTCCCACTGGGATTGGATGAGGATAATTAGGGCTTGCTGAATAATTGATCGCTTTTTGGCGATCGGGAGTGATCGATTATTCAACCAGAGTTAAAGATGAGTTT
>NZ_JAUBQU010000218.1:0-4891 GCF_036701435.1 Microcoleus sp. Pol12A5 | reverse complement strand
ATCCTCGAATGCAGGAACCTCGCTCTGTCTTGAAATCTAAACGGAGGGCGTGATTGAGACTTTTTCAGTGCCATTGGGCTATAATCTTGAAAAAAGCTACGCTTGTGACGACCGCCTAAAAGCTTTAATTTTATTGATAGCTTTGGCTTAGAGTTGGACTATTTTACAGGGAGGTAAGTTTAAGCTTAGGGGAATTCCGAAATACATCGGTCGCCTGATTGAGTGGAAACGAGCGCAACGCCGTCATAGTAGTTTTTGGATTGGATTATATGGTCAATTGTGGGCGCAACGAAGCGGAGGGAGTAGGGATGGATTTTTGCCATGTAACTATTGCGGAATTGATGAAAATTAGACGCAATAAGCTCCCATTCTTTCAGAAGGGTTTGAGGGCTATGTCCTTGATTTTATCAAGCTTTTGACGGGGTTGTCACCCCGTCAGGTCGATGTACAATGCAAAATAAGTAAATCAAGCTAATTAAACGTAAAACGATCGCCCTCTTAGATCCCCGACTTCTTAAATAAGTCGGGGTGGTAATTATATCAAGACTTAAGAAAGAGTCTTGCGAGCACGTTCCGATCGCTCTTCTGCGGTATCCATAACATCCGCCATTTTATCCACCATTTCCCCGGGATAATTTTCCAGTACCCGAGTAGAAAGAGAAATCCGGCCGCGACTTTCATCGAGGTCAAGCACAATCGCTTTCAGGGGTTGACCGGGAGCAAACACCTTGCCAAGGTTATCAATATATTTTTGGCTGACTTGCTTGATGTGCAGCAAACCGCTAACTCCTTCCAAGTCCACAAACACGCCAAAAGGCTTGATGCTGCTGACTTTTCCTTCCACCAACTGACCAATTTGCAAATCCTTGAAGGCATTCGATTGAGTCGCCATCCGCTGGGAAAGTACGAGTTTTTCTCGTTCGCGATCGACTTCCAAAAAATTAACGCTCAAAGATTGACCGATCAGCGATTCTAGGTTATCGCGGTCCACTAAGTGCGATCGGGGAATAAAACCGCGCATTCCCTGAACATCTACTGTCACGCCGCCCTTATTCGCCCCAGTAACCAGCACCTGAAGAACTTTACCGGTTTCCTGCAAATCAATTAAATCTTCCCAAGCTTGCTGAATTTGTAACTGCCGCAGAGACAAGGTAACTTGGCCATCTGCATCTTGTTCGCGGATAATCAAAAAGTCCCGTTCCTCGTCCAGCGGAACCACTTCCGACAAATCCGTTACTGTTCTCAAAGCAGCCTCTTCGATCGGCAAAAAAGCCGAAGACTTGCCACCGATATCAACATACGCGCCGTTTGAGTCGTACTCGAACACTTTGCCGCGCACTACTTGTCCCTTCTGGAACTCGTAATTGTGCTGTTCGAGGGCTTTAGCAAAATCATCCATTGAAAAGGATGGTTTTGCGCTTTGAGAACCTGTAGATTTGGAATTCATGTCAGTTTAGTTGTCAGTTGTCAGTAATTTAGTTGGCAGTCGTCAGTAGAAAAAATTTTCCCACTCTCCCCATCTCCCTATCTCCCCATCTCCCACTCTCTAAGCTGGTTGAAGTTGCTGATGAAATAGCTGCTTCACCTGCACCCACGAGTCGGCTGCTGCCGTAGCGTCGTAACTGCCGCGGTGGTCGCAGAAGAAGCCGTGATCGGCATTGTAGCGGAAAATTTGGTGAGAAATACTGTGTTTTTGCAATTCTGTGGCGATTTGGTCAACTTGTTCTAAGGGAATGCTGGGGTCTTGAGTGCCAAAAAAGGCGTAGAGAGTGCCTTTAATGTCTGCTGTGCGGGCGATCGTGGGGGTGCCGCCGCCGGGGGTTTGGGTGGCGATACCGGCGCCGTAGAACGACGCTGTAGCCTTGATGTCGGGCAAAGTAGCGGCAAGGTAGGCGACGTGTCCTCCAAAGCAGAAACCAATGCAGCCAAAACCTTCTGGTTTGACAGAGGGTAGAGTTTTGAGGTAATTGATAGTGGCTTGGATATCGCCCAGAAGTTCGGAAGCTGTGGTTTTTTCTTTGTATTCTCTGCCGATTTGGATGGCTTCGGGCGTGTAGCCGGTTTCAAAGCCGGGGGCTTGACGCTGGTAAATGGCTGGGGCGATCGCCACATATCCTTCTTTTGCTATTCTTTCAGTAACTTCGCGGATGTGCGAGTTGACGCCAAAGATTTCTTGAATTACGATAACAGCAGGAAATTGCCCTAGGGAGACTGGCTGGGCTAGGTATGCAGCTATTTGCAAATCCCCGTTAGGAACTGTGATGTTTTTGGTGCTAATTTCGGCTTTTGTCATAGGGAGTTTTAAGGTAAATGCCACTCTACTGATTTTAAGTTGACTTGGGAATTTTTTAGGCAATTCTGCAATTATATCTTTCGGGACCGCGCAGCGCAAATAGTGCAAATATGCCAGGTAAAAATTCGCTATTTATTGAAGGTTTAGGTTGGGCTGAATAATTCGGGGTGGCTCATCCCTAGCAATTAAGAGATATAAAGTTTCGGTAAAATGTAAGTTTTGATAAGTGGTTTGCTCAAACACAGATTTTGATAAGCCTAGGCTTGAAAACATTTTATTTTGATTGTTCGTGAGATTTTTTAGATATAGCCTTTATCAAAAAGATGAGGTACAATAACAGCAGTGAGTAAACCAATCTCAAATATTTTTGCTCTGTAACTTCATTAAATGCAAAGTCAATGGCTTTTGCTAACTGTCTAAAAGGGAGACAATATAAACTATAATTTTTACTGTTAGGCAGTTTCAGCCTACTTGAGCAGCCAAAAAATTATTGATAAATTCTTAATAACCAAAAGCTAATGACAATGAATTTTAAAATTCCTGAATTTTATATGATTCAGCTTAGAAAGTATTTAAGTCTAGCTGAATTATTGATGTTAAAGCTCTTAATAATCGTCATTCAAGCCCAAAGATATGTAGAGTTAGGGAAACTCGCCTCTGACTTACCATTACCTATCACTTATGAAAGTCGTCGTAAAAAAATTCAAAGATTTCTGATGCTTCCTCAACAGACTGTGGAAAAAATCTGGCGGGTTCTTATTACAGATTTATTAAATCTTTATTTTCCCCCTACTGATAGTCTTCATATAGCCATTGATAGAACTAAATGAAGCCAGTTTAATTTTCTAAGAATCAGTATAATTTGGGACAAAAGAGAGATTCCTCTATATTTTGAGCTCTTACCGAAAAAAGGAAATAGTAATTTTCAGCAACAAAAAGCCGCTTTCACAAAATATTACCAATCATTAGAAACTATCGAATAGTCATTTTAGGAGACCGAGAATTTTGTTCGGTTATTTTAGGGAACTGGCTTGACGAACAAAAAGTCAATTTTTGTCTGAGGTTGAAAAAATCCGAATACATTCTCCGGGAAGGAGAAATGTGGGTAGAATTAAAAAATTTAGGAATTCGACCGGAAATGTCTTTATTTTTATCCGGAACCAAAATGACAAAATTTAAAGGATTTAAAGCTAACGTCGCTTGTAAATGGAAAGGAAAATATCGCGGAGTCACAGTCAAAGAAGGATGGTTTATATTAACTAAATTAAAAACTTTAAAAGCTGCTATAAGCGCTTATAAACAAAGATTTGATATAGAAAAAATGTTTAGAGATTATAAAAGCGGTGGCTATAACATTGAAGATGCCCAAGTATCAGAACCCAGGCTATTGACCTTAATGTTGTTAGTAAGCATTGCTTATACAGCGACAATTATTGAAGGAAAATTAGTCAACAAAATGGGAGTGCAAAAATATGTAGCTCGTCCCAAACAACCCAAACGTATTTATCGTTCGCACAGTACATTTCAAGTGGGTATGCGAGCGAAAAATTGGGTAATCTTTATGGATATTTGTCAAGAATAAGTGAGATAATATATTAGTTTACACCCCAATAAACGGTCAAATTATCAAATAGGTAAAATGGCGGCAAAGCTTATCAGAACTGTATTGTAGCCATTTTTGTCACCCTTTCAGGTCGCTTCAATATCCCGATGAATTGCATATTATTCAAGTCGATAATGCTCCAGGTCATCTTTTAATCACATCTGAATTACCAGACAATATTATTTTACTATTTCAACCTCCTCATTGTCCTGAAGCAAATCCAACAGAAAGATTATGGAAATACATCAAAGGGTTTTTAGCTAAGTTAGTCTTCAGTAATCTTGACGAACTCCGTGTAAAACTTCAGGAAATATTATCATATTTAACAAATCATGTCATTGGTTTTCTAACAGGATTGTCTGGGATTTTACAGTATTTAACGTCAGTTCGGGTTAAGCCGAAGGACGCAAAAGCCAGTCTAACTGAAGAGAAGGCTTTTTAGGTTGGTGACAGTAGGCAATCAAGCCACATAGAACGTTAATGCAGAAATTGACGGGACTGCGATGACGGGAATGCTCAATTTGAGAAATATTCTTGAGTTGGTCAATAATTGTCTCGATGATGGCTCGTTTACGGGATAGAAACTTATCATGGAGTCGCATCAGCTTGTTCTTCATATTGCGACGAGGTTTAGCGAAAAATTCAATGTTATAGGAGGTCAGAAGTTCCTCCACTTCTAGCTTTTGAGACATAGCCTCGATCTCCAAACACCTTGCCACTCAAGGTTTTGAGCAAGTCGGGAACGGGCTTTCGATCATCTACATTCCCAGGGGTCAGTTGAATGTTAAGCAATTCTCCCAACTCATTCACCACTAAGTGGAGTTTAAAGCCAAAGAACCAATCGACCGATGTTTTGCCCCTCGCGGCCTGGTCGGTGAAGACTCTATGCTGTCGAATTCGAGGATTGTGACAGACTTGGAGTTTGGTCGAATCAATAAAGCTGATACCAGTACATTGGCCAAAGCAATGCTTCAAATAAGCACACAGAGGGACTA